>DASRYX010000542.1:0-11617 GCA_035686985.1 Planctomycetaceae bacterium
AACCGGTGCCATGCTTGCAACTCTGGGTAAGCCTGTCTGCTGTCCGTTCGCATGCTCCCCAAAGCCGGGAGCACGGAACCACTCATGGCGTGTGGATCGTCCGCATCAGGAGAGCGCGGTTCGTACGGTCTCGGAATTCACTGGTCGGATCACGCCGCGTTCGGTGACCAGGGCCGTGATGTTCTCCGCGGGTGCGACATCAAACGCCGGGTTGAAGACAGGGCAATCGGTCGGAGCCGTCTGCCGGCCTAACCCGTGCGTAATCTCCGCCGCCGCGCGCTCTTCAATCGGGATGCTGTCCCCCGACGAAAGCGTCAGATCGAACGTGCTGGATGGGGCCACGACATAGAACGGAATGCGGTGAGCGCGGGCCAGCACCGATAGTCCATACGTCCCGATCTTGTTGGCGGCGTCGCCGTTCGCCGCAATGCGGTCGGCACCAACAATCACCGCCTGCACGCGCTGGTGCTTCATGACCCACGCCGCCATCGAATCGCAAATCAGCGTAACATCGATCTGCCGCTGCATCAGTTCCCACGCCGTTAGCCGTGCGCCCTGCAGCAGCGGCCGCGTTTCATCGGCGTAGACTTTCAGTTGGGGATTACGCCGGGCCGCCTCGATGATCACCGCCAGCGCGGTCCCATCCCCCGCAGTCGCCAGTCCGCCCGTGTTGCAATGCGTGAGCACCCCGGTGCATTCGGCGAGGAGCGGCGCGCCGTGCTGCGCCATCGCGGTGCACATCGCACGGTCTTCCGCTTCGATGGCTTGCGCTTCGGCCAGCAATCGCGGCAGGACCTGTGCGGAGGACCACACGTCATACAAGCCTTGATGGACCCGCCGCATGCGATCGAGCGCCCAGAACAGGTTGACCGCGGTAGGACGGCTCGTCGCCAGATGATCGACGACGCTATTGAAGTGCGCATCGAATTCGGCGCGCGGACTGTTCACCTTCGACTGGCAACCGACAATCACTCCATACGCGGCGGCGACACCGATGGCGGGGGCTCCGCGCACACGCAGAGAGCGGATGGCTTCGAATACGGTGTCGACCGTGGTGCAGTCGATCGTCCGGACTTCTCCGGGCAGCAGCGTCTGATCCAGCAACCGCAGGCAGCCATGCTCGTCACCAACCCATTCCACCGCCGCGAACGCTGCCATTGTCTGATCCGTCTCCGCGCGAAGACCCGCCCGCGCCATCACATTACGTTGTCAGGAAAAAAAGTCGGGCAGGAATTGTTGCGTTCCTGCCGGTGAAGTCGAGACGGAATTTGCCGTCGAGTACCGGATTGGACGAAGTCGCCGTTACTTCATCGGCGAATAGTCGGTGGGGGTGAGGAACACCGATTCCACCTTCTCGACGATCTTCCCGTCCTTTTCCGACGCCTCGCGGGCCTTGGTCCACTCGGGATCCATACGGAACGCCGCAAACGATTTTTCTGCCGCGGCTTTGCTCTCATGCGCGAGGAGATACACCAGCTTATTCTCTTCGCCCTGCGGCGTGAGATAGACCACGTTCTTCATGCCATGCTTGGCGAACAGTGCCATCGTGTGATCGCGGAACCGGGCGTTCAACGCCGGCAGACGTCCCGGCAGCGTCGTGTAAGTCCGCAGCTCGTAGGTTTGCGGCTCGACTTTGGCTTGGGCATTCGCGGCCCCGCCGTACCAACCAGCAACAAACGCCACTGCGGTCATAATCACAAGACAGGCCCACGGGCGCATAGTGTGTTTCCTTTTCGGAGAGAAGATGAAGCGGAGTTTGGGAACGAGAGTACGGCGCGAGAATTAACTACTCGAATTTGAGCCGCACGCCGATGGCTTTGAGTTCCGCGAGCTTCGCCTTCGATGCATCGTTAAGTGGATTGCCGGTCAGGTGCAGGTTCCAGTACGGGGCGAAGCGCTTGTCACCGGCGGCATCCTTCTTGGCGGCTTCCACGAGGGCGGTGATGTCCGCAATCTGGTTGCCGTCGAGCAGCGTCCACCGCTGTTCGGTCAGCCCGGCGAGGGCGGTCACGTCTTTCACCTGATTCCCGCGGAGATCAATCGACTGCAGCCATTTGCACGACTGCAGCGGGGAGACATCCGCGACCTTGTTCTTTTCCAGATACAGCGAGGTCAGCTTGGGGAGACCGGCGAGCGGCTCCAGCTTCTCGACCTGATTGCGGCTGAGATACAACGCCGTCAACGCCTTCAGCGGCGCAACGGCGTCAATCGCGGTGATCTGGTTGTCATCGAGCTGCAGGTATTGCAGCTTCACGAGCTTGCTGAGCGGAGTGATGTCCGTGATCTGGTTCTTCGCCAGATCCAGCGACTGGATGTTGACGCATTCTTCCAGCGGCTTGAGATCCTTGATCTTGTTGCCGGTGAGTTTCACCTGGGCGAGGTTCTTGCACTTTTCCAGCCCCGCGAGGTTCTCGATCCCGCGGTTGGGGAACTCGAGGAAGAAAATCGTGGCGATGTCGTCCTCGGTGATCTTCTTGGCCTTGTCGAGCTTGTCGATCTGCTTCTTCTTGAGGATCTCGCGGATCACCTGATCGAGATTCGGGTCCGGGAAGTCGACGTCGGCGGCGATCGCGGGCGGGGCCAACCACAGGGCGATCGCGACGGCGATCAGGCACCATCCGGTTTTCAGACTCATGTGCGCACGCTCCTCATCAGTGTCGGCATCAATGTCCGCAGATTTGTTTTCTAGGTTGTACCGCAGCGGCGGGCAGGTTCTCAAGACAACGGCGAACCGGCCGCAGGGTGACGGGACGCTTGACAAGCCTGCGCAATCGATACAATCAACGCATTCACCCGAATCGCGACAACAGGGCGCGCGATCGGTGAGGACGCACAGGATTCAATCTTGTGACCACCCGGCCACGGATTAGGCTCACCTGCATGGACACGGTGCTTTCGCAGAGAGCACCCGAGATGGTTCACGAACGCAACTTTTCGGGGGGATGACACATGCGGCAATGGGGATGGGCGGCGTTGGCCGTGCTGACGCTGATTGGTGGGCACCTGCATGAAGCCGGGGCCGGTTCGAAGTGGTGGAAGCGCGGCTGTGGAGGCTGCGGCGGGTGCTACGCGCCGGCCGGTTGCTCCTCGCCGTATGTCGGCTGTTCGTCACCGTACAGCTATGGCTGCTCGGGTGGCTATGGTTGCGCAGGTGGATACGGATGCGGCGGCGGCTATGGCTGCGCGGGTGGCTATGGACCGGCGTACGGAGCCCCGATGGGGTACCAGCCGACTTATGGCCTGCCGAACGCATACTACGGCAATGGGGTCTACGTGCCGCCGGTGGCCACGTCGGCTTATGGTTGCGGCGGCTGCGCCGGTGCAGGCTATGGATATGCTGCCGGCTATCGTCCGGAGTATTCGCCGTATGTGTATCAGCCGAACCCGTACGCCAACACGTGGGGTGTCGGGGCACCGATTTATCCGAGCCCGGTCTATCAGCAGGGTGCGGCAGTTCATCCGGCGTACAACTACGGGGGTGCGCCGCTGATGTCGGCGTACAACGCACCGGTTGCTCCGTCGATTCCCGCCATTCCGGCGTTGCCGCCCGCGGACATCGGCTGGTAATCGCACTGCACGAATGATGAAAGAGACCAAAGCCCGGGGAGCAACTTCCTCGGGCTTCTTTCATTCACTGAGCCTGGAACATCATGCGCGGATAACCGCGGCCGAGGTGTGTGAGATCGCGATACTGATTGATACGCGGAGGGCGCTGCGTGCCATCGATCATCACTTCCACGCGGGTCACCGGACCGCCGCCATCGAAGAAGCCCACGATCTGCGCCCGATAAACATCGCCGCGAGCGGTCAGATAGGGATCGAGTTCCCGCATGCCCCAGATGTCGACCAGCTGCTCGGCGAATAGCCACCCGATGGTCGAGCGCTGCACGGCCATGTCTGCGGCCTGTTCGAGGCTTTGTGCCGCGATGATCGCATCGACCATCTGCACCGTCATCTTGGGCAAGCCGAGCAGCACTTCCCGCCGCGCCTGATTGATGTTGATCCGCCCTTCCAGGAAAGGATCGGGAGTGGTGCTCAAGGCATCCACGAGTTGCGGCAGCACACCGGCCACCGCACCGGGTTCGGCGGACCACGGACTGCTCAATGTCGTGTTCGTGCCGTCGATCGTGACATCGGCCCGTGAACCGATGATGTCCCAGATCGACTTGATCCTGTTTTGCCCGCCTTTGGAAATATCGATCCCGCCGCGGGTGACAGTCCCCGTGCCTTGAGACATCGCCCCGGCGATCGACGTGAAGAGCCCTTTCATCGCGTCGTTGGCCTGCTTTTCCTGCGTGGCTTTATTCGTCGTCGAGGCGACCGTTCCCGTCTCCGTTTCGCTTTCAGGGGGGAGATCTTTCGGCCCGCTGATGCGGTAGGCGATCACGAACTTCGCCGCATCCTCGCCGAACTCTTCTTCCAGCTGGTCGTACAGATCAGTCAGCAAACCATTGTTGAGATCGATCTTCGTGCGGCCGTCGTACCGCAGATTCAACTCGCGGCTGTTCGCCGTAAGAAACGCACTCCACCCGAGCTGCAGAACGCCGTCCGCATTGTCGAGCGGCAGGCTTACGTCGCCATCATTCTCATTGGGATCGAGCAGACCGTTGCGGTTCGCATCTTCCCCGAAGAGCAACTCCGGGGTGACACCTTCCACGAGCAGCAGTTCTTCGAGCGTGTCGATCGGCCCATTCTTCGCCGAATAAGGGGGATTGCGTGACTCGTAGGTCTCCAGCTCCGCACCGTTCTGTCGGACGTTGTCGTCGGCGTCGACCCAGTCGAGAATCGCATCGGCGACCGGTTCCGTCATGCCCGGCAGCCCCATCAGCGCGAACCGGGCCTCGTTCTCATCGGGGACGAGATTGGCGATCAGGTTCACGTTGAGCTTCGCCGACTCGTCCATCAATCCGTAGCGGACCAGTTGCGCCGCGGGATCATGTTCGTACGGCGCGAGAATCGTAAATCGTCCGTTGTTCAACGGCTGTTCGGAAGGGGCGACCGTCACACCGAGAAACAACTGCGGATTGTGCTGCAGGTTTTCCTTGCCGGGTTCGGTGCGATGCTCGAGCAGATACGCGGCGTACTCGGCTCCGGAATCAACCAGGGCTCGCGTTTCGACATCGCGACTGGAACTGTAAACCGCTTCCAGTTCGGTGGTCATCAAGTTGCTGAAGTTCGCCGCGGCGAGGGCGAGCATCAGCACCACCACCAGGACTAGAATCAGCACGCTGCCGCGACGGGAAGGCTGTCCGCGACGTTGGGATCGAGATTGAGGCCGCATCAGTATGCCTCCTCGGTGAGGACGGGGTCGCTCGTGGGAACGGGAATCACATGTCGATATTGATCGGTGCCGACCGACACTGCGGTGTTGGTCAACACGCCCTGGGACTGCGGCGGCTCGAACACGATCGTGATTTCAATCGCCCGGGGAAGCGCCCCCATGGCGACGCTGTCCCATTCGGTCATCCACGCGAGCCCGTTGAAGTAGCGGAATTGAATCCCCGCGATTTCGGGAGCCAATTGCCGGGTGAGCCCCGGACCGCTGGTCGAGGAATTGGCCGCGGTCGTGTTGCCCACGGCCATCAGTCCGAAGCGTTCGGTCACCATCCGCATCAGTCCCATGCCGTCGGCGTCGGGACGTGTGCTGGTGGTGGCGGGCAGGCTGCTGCCCCCGTTGACGGTGGTGGGACTGGCGACCGCGTAGGTAACCGTCTGCAATTCCGACGGCATCTGTCCATTGACCGCCATCAAGCTCGACAGGTATCGCGGGTGGGAAAGATCAATCTGCAGTTCTGTTGCGATGCCGCGGATGCCTGCGCTGGTCGTCCATTGCGTTTCTTCTTCACCAGCGACTAACGTGGATTGTGAAGAATCGGTCGAACCGCCGGTACTGGTTCCAGTTCCTGTGCCGGTCCCAGTTCCGGAACCACCCGTCGTTCCACCGGTCGTACCGCTGGTGCCTGAGCTGGTCTCACCGCTGGGCTTCGCGGAGAAGGTTGCGCTGCGGATGTCGAGCGTAATCTGCCGCAGCACGGCTCGGGCGACCTGTTGCCGCTCCATTTCGACTTTGCCGCTTGCGGACATCTTCCAGGATTGCTCGATCGCCGCATAAATCCCGCCGATGAGGATGATTCCCAACCCGGCAGACAGCAACACTTCGAGCAGCGTCAGACCGGAACGGCGCTTTCGAGAACGGCGGACGATCACCGGGCGCGAGACGTACATCATCGCCCCTTCGGTGTGGGGCCGGGGAACGGGCCTGCCCCCGAAGGGAATGGGAACGGCGGCGGCCAGGGCAAGTCGGGCGGATAGCCGGCAGGCGGGCTCGATGGCCAGCCGCCGTTGCCGCCGTTCGGGGGACCACCACCCTTCGGGTTGCCTTCGCCGCCCGGATTGCCTTTCGGGTTAGGTCCATCCTTGGGATTAGGGCCGTTTTTCGGATTGCCGCCGTCCTTCGGATTTCCGTCACCCTTGGGCCGGCCGTCATCGTTCGGGCCCACACCGCGACGGGACGGCTTCTTGGTGGAATCGCTGCCGTTTGTCTTTGCTTCCTCTTTCTGCCGCTCCGCCTCGGCCTTGGCTTCTTCGGCCTTTTGCTTGTTCAACTCGTCTTGCTTTGCCGCCTCCATCGCGACGAGCGCGAGCTGGGCCGGATCGCGCATCCAGCGATGCAGTCGCACCGCGGCCTGGGACAACCCGCTGTTCCCGACGTGTTCGACTTCCACCACCACGTTGTTCAGATTCGGGTGATTCGTCGGCTGAATCTCCACCGACCACGTCCAACCCACATCGGCCGGTTCGCTCGAAAACGTCTGGTTGGCCTGCGACTGAAACGGCAGAGCACCCGCGACGACCTCGCCGAGCTTCGCTTCACACCGCACGAGCGCCTGCGACCGCAGTTGACTCTGCACCGCCGCCCGCGAACCGTTCCACAGAATCTGCGAGAAGATTGCCAGCGATCCGAAGAAGATCGCCATGCCCAGCACGATCTCCAGCAGCGTGAAAGCCCGACGGCGGTGGGGCCGGTGGCGGCGCAGCAGCGGGGAGGTTGGCGGCATCTCAGCGATCCCGAAAGGGAGCCATGGCACCGATGGTCGCGGCCCCGGTCAGCCCCCGGACATCAATTCTGATCGACTGCTTACGCTGATCGACGACAAGCCAATTGGCATCGTTGGCCGATCCGTCGGCGGAAAAGACGATCGGTGCCGACCACGGCAATGATACCAGATCCTGAGCCTTGGGAAGCCCCTGAAACAGTTCGGGGGCCAACGGCGGACCGGTGGCATCGGTCGCCGACCCGGTGTCGACGGCGAGCAACTCGAACCGCATTCCTTCCGGAAGTTCCCCGAGCACATTCGGCGGTGGCACGGTCGCCGGTGTCATTGACGCAGTCTGCTCCGCCGCGACCAGCGGGATCTCCACCGGGATCAGCACACATTTGCGGCCGTCTTTTTCGAAGCGGAACTGGTACTGCTCCCCTGTGTTGACGGCGTTGAGCCGAGCCTGTCCGACGAGATTACGGACCTTCTCCGCGGCGTCGCTCAGCTTGGAATCCGCAAACATCCGCAGCGCGGACGGCACCGTCACCCCCGCGAGCACGGAAATCACGGCGAGCGCCAACAACAATTCCAGCAGCGTATACGCCGATCGCGTTCGTAGCGGATGAGTATGTTGGCGCATGAAGAGATTCATTGGCGAGCGGGGGGACGTCAGTCCCCCCGGTGATAAAACGATTTGGTTTCCAGACGAATCACCCGGGGGACTGACGTCCCCCGGCTCGCTTGGAATCAGTTCGCGACTTCCTGCCAGTTGTTAATGTCGTCGCCGGCACCGTCTTCGTTCTGCTTGTTCAGGCCGCTCGACCAGATCGCGGGCTTGGTAGCGTTGGCGACCTTGCTGTTCGGCCATTCGTAGTACAGCGGTTGCCCCCACGGATCTTTCGGCTGCTTTTCAAGGTACGCCGCGACCGGCTTACCGTTGGCGTCCTGGCCGGGGTTCATCAGCAGACCAATGACTTCTTCCCGCGAGCCTTCGGGGAAGGAGCCACCATTAGCAACAGCGTACAACTTCAACGCCTGTTCAAACCCCGAGATGGAGTTGCGGGCGGCTTGATCATTCGCCTTACCCTGGGCGCCGATCAGGTTCGGCACGACCATCGCGGCAATCACGCCGAGAATCGCGAGCACGAGGAGCACTTCGACAAGGGTAAAGCCGCGACGGCGGCGACGGTTCGACACAGGCAGGCGTTGCATGGCAGGTCCTTCAGAGGAGGGCAGTAGGCAGTGGGGAATGGGCAGTCGGAAATCACAACGCTGCGAGTTCCGGGGTATGTTAGTGGTGCGTTGTCAGTTGCAAAGAGCGTCGATCATCTGCTTTCTGTCTGGCTCTGGACTCTCAACTCTCCGCTCTCGACTCCTACATGCTCGACGAGCTATTCATAATCGGCAACATGAGCGCCACGACGATGAACAGGATGATGCCGGCCATCAGCACCAGCATCGCGGGTTCTAAAAGACGGACCACCATGTCGAGCTGACGGTTTGAGGTCCGTTCCATTTTATCCGCCACGCTGATCAGCACGTGCTCTAAATTGTTCGCTTCTTCGCCGACGGCCACCATTTCGATGACATCGGGCGGGAACTGGCCGCTCGCCATCAACGGTTTCGACAGCGATTTCCCGGACGTGACTTCTTCCGACGCCTTGCCGATCGCCTCGGCGAGCACCAGGTTCCCCGTCGCATCCTTCGCAATTTTGAGTGACGTGAGCAAGGGGACCCCGTTGTGCAGCAGCGTCCCCAGCACGCGGCAGAACCGCGCCACGCCGAGGCTGCGCGTCAGGTTGCCGATCCCCGGCAGTTTGAGACGAATCTCATCCATGCGGAACCGCTGGGCTTTCCAGTCGACCGAGCGATAGGCGAACACACCGCCGACGACCAGCACCACGCCGGCGAGCAACCCGTAGTCGATCAAGCCGTTACTGATCGTCAGCAATGCGG
The DNA here is from genome assembly GCA_035686985.1 of Planctomycetaceae bacterium. Lineage (GTDB taxonomy): Bacteria > Planctomycetota > Planctomycetia > Planctomycetales > Planctomycetaceae > DSVQ01. The sequence goes on from DASRYX010000542.1 coordinate 8,997, forward strand.
TTGTTGCCCAGGGCAACTGCCCGGTCTCACGCATGCGGGCAAACATCGGCTCGAACTTCGGCACGAAGTATACGAGCATCGCCATCACGACCATCGAGCCGATGACGACGAGGAACGCGGGGTATGCCATCGCGCTGATGACTTTCCCTTTGAGCTCTTCCTGGTGCTCGGTGAACTCCGCGATCCGGCCGAGAGAGTCTTCCATGAAGCTCCCTTCTTCACCGGCGCGGATGATGCTGATCGTCAGGTCGGAAAAAATCGTCGGATGCTGCCGCATGGCTTCCGCGAGCCGCGAACCATCGGCGACCGCGGCCCGCACTTCCTGCACGACGGTTTTCAGCGTGATGTTGCGGCACTGCCGTTCGAGAATGTCGAGCGACCGCATCAACGGTACGCCGGATCGCAACAGGTCAGCGAGTTGCGTATAGAACGTCGCGAGCAACCGCCCGGAGACGCGTTTGCCTTTGCTCGCCTGTTGCGCTTTCGCCGTTTCCGCCAATTGCAGGTTCAGCGGAAAGAGGCCCTTGGCCGACAATTGGGTCAGCGCTTCGCGCTCCGTCCCCGCGGTGAGCACGCCGGTGACGGCTTGCCCCGAAAGTTCGCGTGCGGAATAGCGGAAATCGGGCATGGGAGGGCTAAGGGTTGATGGCTAAGGGCTGAGGGACGGAGCAAAGACAAACGGACTCGTTCCGTAGCTCCGCGCAAGGGCGACGGTGCTTCTCATTTTGCACTTTGCATTGATCACTTTTCATTTTGCACTGTATTAAACACCACACAGCCATCATCGTTCCGTCAGCCGATGTCGCGCTTGGTAATCCGCACGACTTCGTCGAGACTGGTCATGCCGTCGAGAACGCGGGTGAAGCCGCTGTCGCGCAGTGGAGCCATGCCGTGGGACAGGGCGTATTTACGGATGTCGCCCGTGCTCGCGCGGTTCACGCACAACTTCCCGATTTCCGAGTCCGTCCGCAGCAACTCAAAAATCGCCTTCCGACCGGCGTAACCGCTTCCCTTGCACTCCCGGCAACCGACCGGGCGATAGAGAAACTCCGGATTCTTCACCGGGAAATCTTCGGGCAGTTCTTCCGGCTCCGGCTTGTACTTTTCCTTGCAGTGTTTGCAGAGCACACGCACCAGCCGTTGAGCCAGCACGCCTTCCACGGTACTCGCGACGAGATACGGTTCCACGCCCATATCCACCAGACGGGTGAATGCGCCGGGGGCATCATTCGTGTGGAGCGTGCTGAACACAAGGTGGCCGGTGAGCGACGCCTGAATCGCACTCTCCGCCGTTTCACCGTCGCGGATTTCTCCGATGAGAATCACGTCCGGGTCGTGACGCAGGATGCTTCTTAACCCCGCGGCGAACGTCAAGCCGACCTTCTGATGCACCTGAATCTGGCTGATTCCGCCCATCTGGTATTCGACGGGGTCTTCGACCGTGATGATCTTGATCGACGGGTCTTTGATTTCGTTCAGCGCACTGTAAAGCGTGGTGCTTTTGCCCGAACCCGTGGGACCGGTGACCAGCACAATGCCGTGCGGCAGGCTGATCAGTTCATGAAACGTCTTGGCCATCGCCGGGGGCATCCCCACGTTCGCGAGGTTGAAGACCATCTTGCCCTTGTCGAGCAGACGGAGCACCACGCCTTCGCCGTGATTCATCGGGATGATCGACACGCGGACGTCGATTTCGCGTCCGGCGACTTTCATCTTGATGCGGCCGTCCTGCGGGATCCGCTTCTCCGCGATGTTCAGCTTCGACATGATCTTCAACCGCGTGACAATCGCGGCGAAGAAGCTGGCAATCGACTCAGGCACCGGTTGCACGCGCAGCACGCCGTCCACGCGGTAACGAATCGTCAGGCCTTTTTCCTGCGGCTCGACGTGAACGTCGCTCGCCCCCTGCTCGGCGGCTTCGATGAGCAGCTCATTTACCAGCCGGATGACCGATGCGGCTTCCGCCATCTGCTCGATGTCGGCTTCGCTGGCGGTCCCTTCACCGATGAGCTCGATGCCGTCGGCAGTCCGCTGGGCGACGAGTTCATTGAGCGTGTCACCGCCGAGACCGAGATGATCCTTGATCATCTCGATGACATCGACCCGGCAGGCGAGCACCGGTTCCAGATGGAACCCGCTGACCGCGGAGAGCTCTTCCAGCGCTTCGAGATTGAACGGATCGCTGGTCGCCACGACCACGCTGCCGTTGCGGCGCTGGAGCGGCAGCAGCGAGTGTCGGAAGACTGCGGTCGTTGGGAATTGGACGAGGAGTTCGCGGTCGATCTGTTCTTTTTTGACTTCGACGAACCGCATGCCGAGTTCGGTGCCGAGCGCGCGCAACACCTGTTCTTCGGTGGTGATGCCCTGCTCCACGAGCGCAACATCGAGCCGTGAGCCATTCACTTTGGGAAGTGCGGCCTGCAGTTGTTCGCGGCTGACGACGCCGCGGCGAACCAGAACGGATCCGATGTCCATACTCGAAGTTGCACTCACTCGGTACAGGAAGCCCAGAGAACACCTTCCCTGGGCTTCAAAGTTTCTCTAATCATTACTTTACCACACGGCCGGACGTTTCACGATCAGTTGTTTCCGCGGCCGCCGCGGCCAAAGAAACCGCCGCC
>DASRYX010000543.1:0-9351 GCA_035686985.1 Planctomycetaceae bacterium
CTCTATGGAACCGATTAATTGAACCACAGGAGATGGTATCGAGATGACTTCGCTTATCAAATTCTGCAAACCTGAACACAACATCGTCGAACGATGTCGAACCCTGCGCCTCGGCACCCTCGAATACTATCGCACCCTTGACCCAAAATTCCTGATTGCGGATGAGAATGAAGGTATCGAATCAACCATCATCCGAGACATGAACACATCAACTGCGTCTCCAGATGCACTTGCAGCTACGAGCCCGATTGCGGCGATGCCACATGTCCACTTCGCCAATATTCGCCTGCAAACGACTTTCCCAAATTGTTACATCTGGTGCTGTAGCCGCTGCCCAGAGCCAACACTGCAAGAGGGCGCAAAATTTGATGATGAATACAATTCCTGGTATAGAGTTCCTCGCCCTGACCGATTCGCCGAACACCTGCATAGCTTGCTGATGTGGCATGTTACGCGACAATATTTCTCTGACGCAGCGCGCGATCTGATCGATTCGCTGCCAATCGCTGAAATGGGACTCTCTTTGACGATCTTTCACCACGATGTTGTCTATGTTGACCAAAAAACCCAAACAATCGACGGCGGCCGACTGAATCCTTATGTGTTGGAGATTCCACAGGTTTTGCGACCTATATTCGTTAAACCGACCAAGTACGCGAACGACCGTGAGTATCGTTTTGTCTGTCTATTCGAGCATAAACGATTTGGCCTGCTAAGCGTGCGACGAGAACCGTTGGACCTGCCGCTATTTCCAGCTGAATAGGCGTGTTGGCCTGCCGAGGACGTAGTCTTCGCCGAGTACTGTCGACGAGTGGCCGGGGCGAAGTCTTCGCCGCCCCAGAGGAAAGCGATAATCTGGGTCGTCGCGGACTCCGACCCAGCCACCCGCTGGTTGCCTCAATAAAAGCCTCGTCGTCCGTGCTATACTGAGTCGCATCGGTCCTGCCGTGAAGGAGAGCTTATGACGACTGTCGAGACGATTACCGCCGCCATCGCTCAGCTGTCTCCCGAGGAAGTCGCGCAGATCCGGGATTGGTTGAACGAATTGGCTGAAGCGGAGTGGGATGCTCAAATTGAGCGGGACGCCAGCGCGGGCCGTTTGGATGCGCTGGCCGACCGCGCTCTCGCTGAGCACCGGGCCGGGCGAACCCGGCCGCTATGAACCATCACAGGGCGGCTACAATATCCGGGACGTCGCGAACCCTGACGCGACAAACGCCGGTCACATACATAGACGTCGCCGCATTGATCTGGTGATCAGCCGCGCTTCGCTGGACAACGCGCGCTGGGTGCCCGCACAATGCACCGCGGATCGGCGGGTGGTCACGGCAATTTCGGTGACCACACAAACGCGCTCGGAGCTCGTTGGCCATGTCGGAAGGAACCATCACCGCGAAACCGCTCCGGCGGATAGGCACGCGGATCGCGCTGCCGATCCTGATCGCGGCGGCGCTGGGGGTTCCGGGCGGCCTCGGCGTCTTCACGTTTGGTTACGGGCAGGGATTTGCCTACCTCGGCAACAATCCCGCGAGCTGTGCGAACTGCCACGTGATGCAGGAGTATTACGACTCCTGGCAGAAATCGAGCCACCATGCGGTCGCGGTCTGCAACGACTGTCACACGCCGCATCACAGTATTTTCGCGAAGTATCTCACGAAGGCGGACAACGGGTTCTTCCATTCGCTGGCGTTCACGACCGGCGATTTCAAGGACCCGATCCAGATCAAGCCGCGGAACAGTCACATCGTTCAGGCCGCGTGCGTGGATTGCCACAAAGAACTCGTGAACCATCTGCTGCCGTCGGAAGCGGGCGGGGACATGGTCAGCTGCGTGCACTGCCATGCCAGCGTCGGCCATGCCCTGACGGTCGCTCCGCGGCGTGATCAAGGACATTGACGGAATGAGCCAGCCCACGGATTCTCCAAGAGCCGTTGCTCCCACGCCGATCGGGCAGATGCGGATCCTGATCCTGGCGTTTCTGGTGACGGCCCTCGCGACGGGTCTGGTGACCTGGGTGCTGATCACGATGTTCGCGCATAAACAGGAAGCGCGGACCCCGTTTGTGCGTGTCGTCGAGGTCAACGAAATCTCGGTGGATCCCGAACCGTGGGGGCAGAACTGGCCGCATCAGTTTGATGGCTGGAAATCCACGGCGGGGGACAAGTTTTACGGCGGTTCGAGCGCGATGCCGCAGTCGAAGCTCGAACGGCAGCCGTGGCTCAAGCGGCTGTACGCCGGGTACGCCTTCAGCCTGGATTATCGCGAAGCCCGCGGCCATGCCTACATGCTGTTCGATCAGGGTGTGACCGAACGCGTGACGAAGAAGCCGCAAGGCGGAGCGTGTCTGCACTGCCACGGTTCCATGAACGTGCTGTACCGGAAGGTTGGACTCGAGGCGATGGGCCTGTCGGCGACCGATGAGATCCTGGCCAAGGACTTCAATATGGAAGCCGTGCAGCGTGGCTTTCAGGAGTTAAGCAGGAAGCCGTATCAGGAGGTGATGACCCTGCTCCGCAGTATGCCGGACGGGACACCCGACGAAAACACGCCGGTGTTCCCCGAACCCCCTGCGGGCGGGTTCACCGGGGAGATCGCCGGGCAAGCGGTGCCGGCCGATCATCCTGCGATGGGCGAAGCGCATCCGGTCACCTGCATCGATTGTCACGATCCGAAATTGATGACGATTCGCGTCACCCGGCCGGGTTTCATCAATGGCATCCGTGCCTTGGCAGAAGGAGATGCCGCGGTGCCACACTTGCCCAGCATCGCCCAATGGCGGCGCGGCAATAAATCCGAGCCGTATGATCCGAACAAGCACGCCTCGCGGCAGGAAATGCGGTCCTTCGTCTGCGGGCAATGTCACGTCGAGTACTACTGCGCGAACAAGATGACGCTGACGTTCCCGTGGAAAAACGGTCTTCGCATGGAGGACGAGGAGCAGACCTGGGAAGAGACCACGTTCCCCGATGGCAGCCCGTTCGCCGACTATGTGCACGGCGAAACCGGGGCACCGACCTTCAAGGTGCAGCATCCGGAGTTCGAACTCTGGAGCCAGGGCGTGCATGCCCGCAGCGGCGTCAGCTGCGCGGATTGCCACATGCCCTATCAACGGCGCGGTGCCGCGAAGATCAGCAACCACAACGTCCGCTCGCCGCTGGAGAACATCAACGCGTCCTGCCAGAACTGCCATCATCACAATGAATCGGAATTGCGGGCGCGGGTGGAATCAATCCAGACCCGCAATCTTGCACTGCTGGAACGCGCGGGCCAGGCGATGACTGAAATGCTGGACGCCGTGCGCGAAGCGAAAGCGTCGGGAGTCGAAGAGACGCAGCTCAGCGACGTATTCAAGTTGCAGCGCAAAGCCACCTGGCGGCTCGATTATGTCAGCAGTGAGAACTCACGTGGGTTCCACGCCGATCAGGAAGCCGCGCGGATCCTGGGCGAATCGATCGATTACAGCCGCCAGGCCCAAGCCGCCGCGCTGCGATTGCGGGCTCCGAAAACGCCGGACACCACCAAACTGCCGGTGAACGAAGTTGAAGGCGTCACACCGGCGCGAGACTGACGAGTCAGGTCATTTCCCGAATTCTTCTGAGAAATCCCGCGGACGGTGTCGATTCAAGCGTGCGCCGTTCGACAAGCGGTAACGGCTTGGTCGCGATGACGGCCGAACCCCTTCCATCAAGACATGCAACACGCGGAGATCCCCGATGAAATTCGTCTGCCTGGGATATATCGACGAGAAAAAGTATCAGGAAGTCTCCGAGGAAGAGGGACACAAGATGATGAACGAGTGCTTCGACTACGACGATGTTCTCCGCCGGGGCGGCCATTTCGTTGGCGGCGAAGCGCTCGATTCCGTCCGCAAAGCCGTCACGCTGCGGTTCAACAACGGGCAGGTCGAAGCGACCGACGGTCCGTACGCCGAGACGAAGGAAATGCTCGGCGGCATCCTGCTGCTGGAAGCCCGCGACATGGCCCACGCCGTCGAGCTGATGTCGAAGCACCCCGGCGTCAAAGCGGGCCCGTTCGAAATCCGCCCCGCAAACGAATTCGTCAACGCGTTCATCGCCGAGCGCACGGCCGCGGTGAAGAAGACCCCTCAGGCCACCTGATCAAGCGCGGCCATGGTGTGATCATACCGGGCCGCGGCGGGTGAGGCAGCGAGCTCGCGCTGATTCTTCCACGTCGCGAGATTCATCCGCATGAAAAGGTCGGCCCCCAAGACCATCATGAACATCGAGCGGCCGATGATTTCTACGCCGAATTCGACCAGATCGAGCGGCGTCAGCAGTGCGGTTTTCGCATCCAGCCCGATGATGCGGATGCCGAACAGTTCCTGCGTCAGGACGAAATGCAGCAACAGGATCCCTGCGAGCAATGTCGCGATGGTGATCATCTGCTGCGCCCGCTTCATCCCACGGATATCGTCCTCGGTCAGTAACGGACGTGTGAAGGCATCGGCACGGACGATGTACAGAAACGGAGCCGCGATGAACAGCAGCATGCCGGCGAGCATCGAGGTTTCCCCGGCAAACTGATAGAACGCGATGAAGATCACGAGCAGCAGCAGCGAATAAAACGGCGCAGCGGCCACGAGAAACCAGCCCGGCAGGACCGACTCCGGCAACAGCGTTTTCACCTTCAGGCACGCCTTCTGAATGCCGGGGATGAGCGACAGCACCGCGGGCAACAACATGGCGATGTACTGCACGCCTTCATTCGCATCACGGGCGAGCATCCGGAGCGTGTCGAGGCTGAAGTTCTCCGGGTCGAGATCGGTTTCCGCTTCGCCAAACCATTCCCACGGGCAGAACGCGAACCCCATCAGCACGAAAAACGAAAACGCCCAGCCGATCAGCAGAATGCGCGAGGACAGCCGGAAGTTCGTCCAGCAGAAGAGCACCAGGATCGACGCCAGGGGAAGCGTATAGAGGGAGAGCATCTCCACCCAGTCATTGAACTGCGCGAAGGCGGTCTTCTTCTCGTTGTCATCGTCTTCGTGATCGGTCGCGACCACATTGGTCGTCTCACCGCCGGGTTTCTCTTCTTCTTCGTCGTCCTCTTCACTCATCTCTTCGGCTGCTGTGGCAAGCTGATTCCCGGCGGCTTTCAACAGTCCCGTCGTCCCCACCGGCACCTTCGACTTCGCGTGATCGAGCAGCGTCTCGACCTGGATTTCCAGTGCGCCTTGCTGCTCGTCGTCTTGGGTGACAGCGCGATAGGTCGCGAACACAGCACTCAGAATCGTCGCCACCACAACGACGGAAACGAGACTCCGTCGCCACAGAAAATAGGCCTGTACGGTCGGGTCGACGATCCCCGCCGCCTGCAACTGGCGGCTTTCCGCCGCATTCGGCGTGATTTGACGAAGCTTCGGAGAAAACGCCCGTGCAATGTTCGCGATCATCATGGCCCTTCTGATCCAACGCGCATTCGCTTCCTCAGCGCAGAGGACTTTTGAACTGGCACGGGCCAGTCGACACGATCATGCGAGAACTGTCGTAGGGAGGGATTGCTCTGCTACACTCTGACGGCCACTCGATCTTTCGTCAACGGCGATGTCGCTCGGTCTCGGCCACTTCTTTACGAACTTACGGAAAGGAACTCAGCGTGAGCTGGCTCGCGCGGTTACTGGCGTGGGACGGTGTGTTGCCGCTGTTCGTGTGGACGATTCCTGCGGTTCTGGATCGTGTCGTGCCGCATGAGCGCGCGATGGTCATGCTGTCGGCGATACTGCTGCCGGTCGCTGCCGTCGTCATCCGCTTTTACGTCGGCAAAGCGATGATCGATACTAACCGGTGCACGCCGCGCTTTCGGATCGTGCAGTTGACCTGCCTGTGTATCGGGCTACTGGTGTTAATGTGTCTGGACAGCCTGCTGATCACATTGTTTTCGCTGGATCTGCCGGGCGACCCGCTTGATGAACTCGTTGCTGCGCTGGGTGTCTTCGCGATCTTGTACACGCCGTATCTTGCTTTTCTCGCAGTGGCGATGTACCCCGGAGCGAATGCGGAGACGGAACCCGACGAGCGATTGGCCCGGACGCTGGTCTGAAAACGGGTAGCACCGGTCGCCCCAGCCGGTGCCGCGCCAGCGGCCAGAAGCCTCCCGAACCGTGTGGAGGGGTGGCTGGGGCGAAGTCTCCGCCGCCCCAGAGAGCGTCGCATCGGAGGGATGGGGCGGCTTTTCAACAGGCACAAGAAACGGGGGGATTTTCCGTGTACGCGGTAAAGGACGTCGGTAGACTTATGTTCCCGATGCGCTCAAGAATCGCCCGCCCTCTCTGAAGGTTCCCTGATGAATTCTCGATGGCTCGTTTGGGCTTACGCCTGCGTGGTCGCTCCGCTGGCCGGCTGTTGCTTTTTGGTACCCGAGTGGCCGGACTGCAACGAGGAACCGACAGGGGCCGAATGTTTCATCACTTTCATCCGGGAGAATGAGCACCTTTGCGGCACTCAATTCGCCCGGAACTGGAAAGTCACCTACGACAAGGTCGGGGGCCAGCGAGTCACGGTCAATGGCGACCCCGTGGCGGCAAATGGCCAGGCCGATATCAACATTGAGGACGCCGCCGACGCGGACGGCGATGGCGAGATCGACTATCTGGAGGTCCAGATTTACACGGCCTGCGATCCAGCGCAGCCGCCCGAAGCGCCCATCTCCTGGAGTTCCTTCACTCTGGCCGTGGACGATGGGTATTTCGTTGACCTGACAATGCACGCCGACGGGCTGTTCGATAAAGAAGAGTATCCAGAACCCGATGACGAAAAGGCGGCGAAAAAAGTGATCACAAAGGTGAATCAATTCACTGGCGCGAAGATTGAATCACCAAAGAAGACGCCGAAGAAAAAGAAATCGTGCTGCTGGTAACGTATGTGTGTGTGTGTCAATGGCGGCTTGACCGCCAGTGAGAACCGCAGGGTGGCATGGGACGGAGCGCCCGGTTGGACGGCAGGGTGGCTGGGGCGAAGTCTTCGCCGCCCCAGAGATCATTCGCAGCGATAGCGATCTTACGATTCTACGCCGCGCTCCGGGTCGGAACCCGCGGAGTTAATGGGCGAGCTCAGGTATCAGCGTGAGCAGCAGGTCTTCTGATTTCTGGAAGTCATCGTACTCCAATTTAAAATTTGGTCTTGGCGAACCGGCGTCAGTCCACGCCAGCTGTCGCCACAGTGCCAGAATCGGCGGACCATCTGTCGCGCCTTTTTTCCGTTGGATTAACCAATACCCATATGTGGAGTAGGCTGCTGCAATTCTGTATTCAGGTTTGGCAATCAGCACCTCAGCCTCACGGATCGTCAACTTGAAGCCATGGTCCTGCGCGAGTTCAACGAGCCGATCAAGCATAAGCGAAACGGAACGTCTCTTGTCTGAGGATGTGAGTTTCTTTGCCTTCAGGTGGGAACCGTTGACAAGCCGAGCACAGATCGGGCAAAAGCACGCACCGCCATATTGATTCCGCAGTACGACGCCGGAGTCGTTCACCAGATCGTAAGAACTGGTCAGGTACGTCCCGAAGAACGCCGCAAATTGGCGCAGATTGCCTGCGTCCGGTCGCATGTCCCCAGGAAACGACACTAGAAACGGTTCGATCCAATCCATTACCGCGGCGGTGACATCCTCGGCATGTCGACGTGATACGACGCGAGGTATCGGGATCTCGCCGGCGTCAATGGCGCGACCAAGCCACCGAAGCAATTTGTAGCTTCTGGAATGGATATCAAGCGCGAATTTCAATTCGTCAGGCGGCAGCATTCAGCTTGGCAACTATGACGGTAGGGTGGCTGGGGCGAAGTCTTCGCCGCACCAGAGAGCGTTCGCAGTGGTGGCGATTCTACAATTCTACACTCTTATCTGGATCGTCGCAGACTCCGCCCCAGCCACCCGCCGGCACAAATTGTTAGGATGAGCGGTTGGTCACCGGCCCAGTTTGAAACTAGTACTGATATGAATCCCGCTCTTCAGCAGGCCATCGAAAAAGTCTACACCACCTTCCGAGACATTCCTCGTCCACGGACCATCGTCGGATGTCCGCATTGTCTGGAGCGAGGCGATGTGCGGCGGTTCCTTGATGTCTTCCGTCAGCAGCCCTTGAGTGAAATCTTAGCGGATGACATCCGAATCTATGCCTACAAGGCGATTACCACCATTGGCTGTCCAGAAGACTTTCTGTACTTCCTCCCACGGATTCTCGAGCTGGAAGCTGATGGATCGCTCAGCGTTGAGCCAGAAATTCTCGCCGACAAAATTGCGGTGGCTGGATTTGAATCGTGGAGCAACGAATGGCGAGACGCGATTCTGAATTGGATGGACGCGATCTTCGACGATGTCCTTCAAGTCGATCAAACCGGATCGGATGTTGATGCGTGGCTCTGCGTACTGGGCCGCGTCCGTGTCGATCTGGAACCCTACTTGGAACGGCTGCTTCACACCGGTCCGACATTAATCAACGTCTTTGAACACAACGCGATGTCCCTGGAGCAAGGTAGTCTCTCGAACGTCTTTTGGGACTATGTTCCCGAGACTAAGCGTCTAGTCATCGACTGGTTCGCGTCCGCCCGCACCAAATCCGCGATCGACGAACAGTACGGTGTGATGTGGAATGTTGATCCCAAAAGTCTGCGTCCCTCGTGAACGAGCCGCCCGTGGCACGCCTTTGAGATGCTACGTCTTCGGTGCATCAATCTTGATGTGCAGGTCGCGCAGTTGCTTCGATTCCACATCCGCGGGGGCGCCGGTGAGGAGGTCGGACGCCTTCTGGGTTTTCGGGAAGGCGATCACGTCGCGGATGTTGTCGATGCCCGCGAACATCATCACCCAGCGGTCGAGGCCGAGGGCCACACCGGCGTGCGGCGGGGCGCCGTAGCGGAGCGATTCGAGCAGGAAGCCGAAGCGTTCTTCTGCGTCTTCCGGGGTGATGCCGATGAAGTTGAAGACCCGCTGCTGCACCGCGGGGTCGTGAATACGGACGGAGCCCGACGCCGCTTCATAACCGTTGCAGATCAGGTCGTAGGACTGGGCGCGGATCTTGCCGGGGTCGGTGTCGAAGAGCGGAATGTCTTCTTCCACCGGCTGGCAGAACGGATGGTGCTCGGCTTCGAACCGCTGCTCTTCTTCATTCCAGGCGTACATGGGGAAATCGAGCACCCACGCGACGTTGATCTCCATCGGATCATAGAGATTCAACTCTTTTCCAAGGCGGCTACGCAGCGCAGCGAGCGCAGCGTTCGTCACCTTCGGCGTATCGGCGACGAAGAACAACAGGTCGCCGGTGGTCGCACCGAGCTTGGAAATAATCTTCGACTGGTCTTCAGCACTGAAGAACTTCGCGATCGGGGAATCGAG
>DASRYX010000544.1:0-5558 GCA_035686985.1 Planctomycetaceae bacterium
GCGGCCGCCTTGTTGAGATCGCTCTGGCGGTTCTTGCGGGCCTGCCGATATTGGATTTGCTCACGCCGCCGTCGTTCGGGGTCATCATCGGGCACGGGCTCTTCGGGATGCGCATGGACCACCGCGGCTTCGATCCGCACCCGTGCGACCCGTTCGACCGATCGTCGTCCGAGCGACCGCAGATAGCAGTACGCCAGTTCGCAGTACGCTGCATACCAGCTGAAATCGGGTTCCCGACAGCGCGTGTCATGCACGAGCTTCAGAATGGACCACGACCCAAAAACCGGAAGGGCAAGCACGAACATCAGAACCGCCAGCACCGCAAACACCACCGCGTTGAGTTTGTCGGGAATGACCGCGAGAATCGTCCACCAGACGACTAGCGGAACCGCCGACAGCCGGACAACATCAATAATTCCCGCCCAGCGTTCTTCCTGATTCTTTTTCCGCACGTGCCGTCGGATCGAACCCACGAGATCATCAACTTTTTGCGGGAAGTCGCCCGTCGTGGTGTTAAGCTTCATCCAGTTGAGGTGTTGAAAGCCATATTGGGTCAAGCCATCGGGTAGATTATCGATGGCCAGACCGGCCCCATTCACCAGCACGGGAATGACTTCCATGCCCTGCTGAAAGGCGGCTTCGAGTTCCTCGCGGACAATATCGCCGGTGCGGAACAATCGCAGCTCATCGCCAACTTTCAACGACTGCCACTGTTTCCCGATGAGGCACACCAGCACGGATGACTGATGGTGCTGCGTCTTGATGTATTGCCGCCAGTCCGCACCCGGCGGGATGTCATCACAGTCCAGGAACACTTCCCCTTCGCGAACTGGGCCGGGGTGCCCGTTCTTCATCTGCTTGTGCTGATCACCGAGTTTTGTGCGCAGCGCTTCGGTAATGTCGCGCGCTTCCCGACTGGTCTCGAACTGGCGACGGAAGACCGGGTCGTCGGTGTCATCCTTGCGGTAATTGATGAAGATCTTGAGCGGACGCGACCGGAACAGGATCAGGACAAAGATCGCGAGCACGAGGACTGGAATCAGTCCGGCGAGAATTCGCCAATAATTCAGCAGATCCATGAGAGAATCCGGAATCGCGTGAGTGGCCCTGTTCACGTTTTCAGTGACAGGCTACAGCGAACCGTGGCGATCAGCAATCGCGCGCCGTGTCGAGCACCCGCTAAAACGGCGCGATCCACAGTGCAATCCGGCCGACCTCCGCGTCGTCGTATTGCGGTTGTGTCGAGGACAACGGTCGCTGACGGATGGCCCATGAGTTCGTTCCCGCACGCCAGGCCGTGGTCGGAACCGGCAGCCATACTCGTTCAGGATGCGTGACCCGGGGACGCGCCCGGAGAAACCGATTCAGATCGGTAACGACCCGGTCGTTGATGACGAGTTCCGTTCGCAAACCGCCACCGCGCAGCGTTGTCAGAAACGGCTGCATCGGCGGCGTGTCCGGACCCGACGGTTCCATCTCGGCCACATCGACCATGATCCACGTCGGCCCTCGCGGCGACGATGCGAAATCCATTGTCCCGCTGATCGACGTCCCTACGGGTATGGTTGGAGAGAGAGCCGCGCGAATCTCATCACCGAGATGCCGGCGATCCGGTTCCAGCCAACGGAACTCGCCAAATCGCACATCGGCGGTGCACAACGAAGGCCGCGGCACCGTCCCCAGCCAAGGGTGATAAGCCGTGCGTTCTTTGAGCCGCAGGTTTCGCACGAACGGCGTGAACTCTGTCGAGCGAGGGGCGCGAAAATCGCAGAACCAGCCACGGACAGGGGCGAGGGCTTGCGGGGGCATCGGCCGCCGGGCGAAGTCGACGCGGCTGACCTCAGACCAGTCACCGGTCCATGTTAGCTGTTCGCCGAGGAGTTTGATGGTCGACGGAACTTCCCCAGCGGCGAACTCTCCGAACAGTTGGTCACCTGTGCCTAATGTCACGGTGTCGACGCTTTCCGTCACTTGCGGCGGTACCGGCATAGCTGCCAACTCTGGCCGATACTCGCGGAGAACAAGATCATCCACGATCACCGTCGATGTCTTCGCCGGTTCCAATGCGACACGTCGCAGTTTCATCGCGGGCGCGGTGAACACCGAATGCACGGCGTGGTTCACCTGAATTTCGCAGCGTTGCTCGCGCCAGTGGATCACGACGCGCGACCAATCTTCGTTAACACGAAGTCTCTGCGAAAACGTTCTTCGCCAGCCGTCTGGCAGCGCGACGGACAGTCCTTCCGGATCGTCCAGCATCAGCACGAGCTCAGTCGTGACGCCGTCGGAATCAAAGGTCAGTCGCAGCGACACGGCCGCCTTTTGATCCTCCGTGGAATCGGTTCGCTTCCAGAACGCGAGTTCACCCGCGGCGAGTGCTGGTTCACAGCGGTGTTCCCATCGAGAGGATGTCGCCGAGTTCCACGCACCATGACCGGAATACACCCGGCTCGTGGCATTTCCCGCGGCTTCAAACGATTCGTCGAGCCGGTCGATCCAGCCAGGCGGATTCGCCACCGACCGAATCATCGCGAGCGGTAACCGGCACCGCGTGGAGCCGTTCCACCGAAATGTCAATCCGCCATCGTCGCCGCGAACGTTTTCAACCAGCAGCCGTTCGCCGGAAACGAGTTCCAGATGCCGGACCGGATGTGTCGGGAGAACGACGCCGAACGGTTCTTCACCAGCGAGCTCACCGCTGGGGACGACAACAACGCCGAAGAGAAGAAACGCAAGACACAGGACGGACCGCAAACACCAGCGGGCAGCGATCAGCAAGAGCATTCGATCAGGTCGCTGCCGACGGTGGAGACTCGGATTTCGCGGTCGTCGGCAGATCACTCTGAAACGACTGGATCACGAGCATGATCGCCCCGGTCACCAGAAACGTATCCGCGAAGTTGAAGATCGCCCAGTCGAACTGATCGAAGAACCGGAAGTACAGAAAATCGCGCACGGCGTACACCGGCTTGCCATTATGCATCCAGCCGTGCAGGCCCGCGCGATCATACAGATTGCCCAGCGCCCCCGCGGTGACCAGACTCAACGCCACGGTCAGCCACAAGCTGCGGGCATGGCCGGCCCAGAACAGAAAGTACAGAATCCCCGCCACGGCAAGGATACTCAATCCCGCGAAGACCGGCGCGCCACCCTGACCGATCCCCCACAGGGCGCCTTCATTGAAATTCGTCTGCAGTGTGAACGAGGCGAACGTCCCGGCTTTCCACGTCCACTCCGCACGGCCCGGACAACCGAACCAATGAAACACAATGTGCTTGGAATACAAATCCCACGCGAGCCCCAGCAGGGCGATCGCTGCGAAGACAACGTACCGATGCCACGGCACCGGAGTTTCCGCGGCTGTGGAGGTCAATGGGTTCGCCGTCAGCGGTGACTCAGAAATCACCGCCGGGGTCATCGCCAATGCGCTTCGCGCTTCCGTTCGCATTCAACGCAATTCCTGGCATAAGGAATGACTTTGAGCCGTGCCTTGGGAATCATGGCCTTGGCAGGAGTCATCCCGGCTTCCAGACACTTCTCACACTGGCCGAAGGTGCCGCGGTTGATGCGCTCCAGCGCTTCCGCGACTTCGTCCAGCAGTTCCTGCTCGTTCTCGACGCGCCGCAGCGCGAAGTCCTGCTCGTAGTTCTCAGTTCCCAGTTCCGCGAGGTGCGTCGGCGACTTCGAATCAGCGCCGTCGCGATCGAGCGCCTCGTTGGTCATCTGCACAACATCGCCCTGAATCCGCGCACGAAGCGCCTTGAGGTTCTGTTGGAATTCCTCAAGTTCCACTTTCTTGAGCATGGATGCCACAGCTTTCCAATCAAAGTGCTCAATGGGGGAGGCGAGCGGGAGAATACTTTATTATGAAGCGCCGTCCGACCGCGGTCAAGGTTGACGTAAGAACCAACACGGCAACCACTTCGGACAAACTCGCCGTCAGAGCGCCCGTTGTTGCGAGTGCAGGAACCAGCGGTCTAAGAGAATTCGGCGGTGGAACCAGCGCGATTGCATGCACCGCGCCGCCGCCCACTGACGCCACGGTTTCATCCACGGCGGTGACCAGTCCGGCCTCGCCGCGCCGCTGCCGAACCGCTGGCGACATTCCTCGTTCAGCCGCTCGGCGAGGGGTTGTGAAAAGTCACCGTTAGCGACGTGAATGACCTTCGCAGCGAGCCAGCCGGATTCAATCGCCGGACGAATGCCTTCCCCCGATTGCGGGTAAGCTAACCCCCACGCGTCACCGATCAGCAACACCCGCGGCGGTAACTTTAACTGCGGGGCATGACGCCGCAGGCGGTACGCGTGCCCCTTGAACGGCTGCGGAATGCCGACAGTCAACCGGCCGCGCTGTCGCAGATCCGTAAGAAAAGCTTCCAGTTGTGTCGAGAGATTGCGCTCCCCTTCCCGGCCGAGGCCGATGTTCAAGTAGTCGCCTTTGCGGACGATCCACCCATATCCCGCGAGATCGGGACAGAAGTAAAGTTCCGGGCACACGCCGCTGACCGGGCATCGTTCACGATCCTCCGGCTTCAGCTCAAACTCGACCTCCTGCGCGAGAACGACCGGCTCGTCATGTTCCTCGGCGCGCGGCGCGATGGCCCGCGCTACCGGACAGAAATGCCCTCCGGCACCGATGACGAGTTGAGCCCGATAGCGCCCGTTGATCACCCACGCGTCACCGTCCTGTTCCATCGAACGGAACGCTTCCCCCAGCGACAGTCGTGCTCCGCAACGATCCAATAGGTAGGCGTCGAATTCACAGCGACGGATACCGTAGCTGACGGGTTGCCCATAGTCGGTCAGCGTCGGCGTGTGGCCGATCAGTCCCGTCTTGAACTGAGTGAAGGGTTGCCAGACGCGGCCGTGTGCATAGTCAACGGTGTCGAGTTGCAGAGAGTGCACGATCGCCGGGGTGATCCAGCCCGCACAGACTTTGTCGCGAGGAAACCTCGCCTTGTCGATAATCAGAACGTCGATCCCCTGAGCCGTCAGCTGCCGGGCGCATGTCGAACCGGCGGGACCACCGCCGACGATGAGCACCGTGCAGGCTTCCATCAGGGGGCTCCCGCGAAGGATCCACTTCGGGATTTGAGCGGCTGCGGGGCAAACCGATCGGTCGGGCCGCGCTGATAAAGATCGGCCCGTGTCCACGGCAGGGCGTTGTTCCGCGCGCGACTGAACACAACCTGAAATAACTGCAAATGACCGGCCCGGAACGCCGCGATCGAGGCCGCGAGATAGAATCGCCACATGCGGACGAATTTGTCATCGAACTGCGTCCGCACGGTCTCTTCAGCGGCGTCGAACCGTTCCAGCCAGTGATGCAGCGTCTGCGCATAATGCAGTCTCAGGTTCTCAACATCCAGCACCGAGAAATCGAACGGCTCAAAGATGTCCATCATCTGTCGCAGACTCGGCGGCTCTGCACCGGGGAAGATGCGTTGCTCCGTCCAGCTATCGAGTCGCCGGGCGGCATTGCGACCGATGGAATGAATCAAGCCGCGACCGTTTGGCGTCAGCACACGGTCCATCGCCTTCCCTAAAGCGGCAAACTG
>DASRYX010000545.1:0-34438 GCA_035686985.1 Planctomycetaceae bacterium
ATCCAAGAGCGCCTGCGGATGCACCTTAATGGTTGTCGAGATGATGAATTCTTCGCGTGCCAGCCCGACGCCCTCATGAGGCAGAAACGATAATCGCAGGGCCTCTTCCGGATTGCCGACGTTCACCATGACTTTGGTGCGGGGTTTCGGCAGCGACCGCAGATCGAGTTGCTGCTTCGTGAAGCGCAGCAATCCGGCATACACGCGGCCTTCTTCTCCTTCTGCGCAACAGACGGTAACCGCTTGCCCGTTTTTCAGCTGCGACGTGGCATTTCCGGAACCAACGACGGCGGGCAACCCGAGTTCACGACTGACAATCGCCGCATGGCAGGTGCGGCCGCCGCGATTGGTAATGATCGCCGCGGCTTTCTTCATCGCGGGTTCCCAATCAGGATCCGTCTTGTCCGCGACAAGCACCTCCCCCTGGCGAAATTCGGCCAGCTGTGGCGCGCTGGAGATAATATGCACTGGCCCTTGACCGATCTTTTCACCGACACTCCGTCCTTTGACGAGCAGTTCGCTCCGGGTTTCAAGATGGAAGGATTCCTGAATGTGCAGGTCTCTCCGGGACTGCACGGTCTCCGGGCGGGCTTGGACGATCCAGAGTTCGCCAGTCCGACCATCTTTGGCCCATTCGATATCCATCGGCGAGTCGACACCGCGCTGTTTCGCGTAATGCTCCTCAATAATGATGGCCCACCGTGCGAGTGTCAGAACTTCGTCATCACTGATGGAAAACCGCGAGCGCTCTTCGACCGGTGTGGGAAGATTTCTTGTCATTCTTCCGCCACCGATATCGTAGACCATTTTCCATTCTTTACTTCCGAGTCGCTTCTGCAGAATCGGACGGAAGCCTTGCTGGAGCGTCGGCTTAAAGATGAGAAATTCATCCGGTGTGACGGCTCCCTGAACCACATTCTCGCCCAGACCATAAGCCGCATTGATCAGCACCACGTCACGAAAACCGGTTTCGGTATCGAGTGAAAACAACACTCCCGAACTCGCCAGGTCGGAGCGCACCATCCGCTGCACACCGATCGATAGAGCGATCTGGAAATGATCAAACCCTTTGTGATTTCGATACGAAATCGCGCGGTCAGTAAACAGGGACGCGAAGCATCGCCGGCATGTTTCCAGGAGCGGCTTCACACCTTGCACGTTGAGATAAGTCTCCTGCTGACCGGCAAAGCTGGCATCCGGCAAGTCCTCGGCGGTGGCGCTGCTGCGCACCGCGACATCCAGTTCGGTTCCCGCTTCGGAGCAGAGCTTCTCGTACGCCTGGCTCACCTGCGACTGAAAGTCGGTAGGCAGTTCCGTGGAGAGAATCGCCTGCCGAATCGCGTGACCTGCCTGTTGCAGACTGGGTACATCGTCCGGCCGCATTTCGCTCATGACGGCGCGAATTCGTCGATCGAGACCGGTCGACTGCAAAAAATGCCGGTATGCGTCGGCCGTGGTCGCAAAGCCATTCGGCACGCGGACGCCCTGTTCCGCCAAGGCGCGATACATCTCCCCCAGCGACGCGTTCTTCCCGCCAACGACGGGGACATCCGCAATCGATGTTTCGTGAAACCAGCGGATCCATTGATCTGACATGCGTTAACCTCAGAGCGAGACCGATACTTTTCCACCTTGGATTCCGCTTCGACCGAGTGTGAGCGGTGGGATAGACTGCCCCGCTCAGGTAACAGGGGCCGGCGGACCGTAGCGCTGAACCCAGGCGAGCAATGCCTGTTGCTGTATTTCCTCGGTCGATTTGAATTCGCATCCCAGCGAATGGTGATTCAGAAAAGCACAGGTTCCAGGCGTCTGTCGCGCCGATGAGGCTCGCTCGATCAGTTGACGGAGGAAACGGTCGAAGTTGACGGCCGCTGAACTCACGCGAGCATCACCGAGCGTTTCGTAATTGAACTCGCCGTGTCTGATGCAGTACACGGGTTTCGGTTCACGGCACAGAAGCCACAACTCGAGGTCTGTGTGATCTGGGGTTTGTATTCGTCCAACGCTTGGCAGTGGTGCGGCAGAAAGAACGCTGGGACGTCCCTCATCGGTAGTCCGCTGATGCCGTCGACCGGGAATACGGCCCACCGCAACCACGAGGATATGGTTCCAGGGAATCCGCTGGGCGCAATCACCGTGCAACTCGCAGAGTTCCAGGTCGTCTTCACCGATCCGGGCGTGATGAACAATCGGAACGTTCGTCATCGCTGGCAATTCAGCGTCCTGGATCACAGCGGCTTCCACACCCGATGCTTTCAGCCGCGCCACAAGGTTGGCCGCTTCCCGGGACGTGAATCGTGTGGGGAGCACTGCGGGCGTCGTCCGCGCCGCGACCGCAGCGTCAAGGGGGTGCATGCCCGTCACCTGGCTAAGAATAACGGCAAGAGTGCAAGCGCTTTCGAAGTGTCCAAAAACGGCCACGCGTTGACGACGCTCCGCGGATTCGTCAGAGACCATCATGGCTGCTGCTCTTGGCAAGTAAGGAAAGACCGTCAGCAAACCCAGCACGATAGGAATATGCTCTCAACAATCCTCCAAGAAGGCGATCACCTCACCCGCCATTTGTCTCTGGTGATTTTCACCACTCCAAGCAACGACTCCGCCACATGCCAACGGTGAGATGTTCGATACCATTACCGAACGAGTGACCCGATGATGAATCGCATGCTGCACCGGTCCGCGGCAACATCGCTGAGCAAGTAGCGGACTGATCCACTCACATGAGGTTGAATCATGCAGGCGGTCGATTGGATTCTGGTCGCTGACCGGACACGCGCGGAACTACTGCACGCTCTCCCCGGGAACCTCGGTCCGTTTCCGGTACTCAACAGTTTCATCCATGCCGAAGGGCGATTACAGCCGCAGGAACGGGACACCGATGGTCCTGGTCGACTATCAACACCCGGCGGCGGGCACACGGCGGTTGAACCGCACGAGGATCGTTGGCGCGTCGAAGCCCAACGGTTTGCTCACCAGATTGTGGGCTTCCTCGACCAGGCCCGGCATGACCGCCGCTGTGATCGTCTGATCGTGATTGCACCACCCCCGTTTCTCGGCGTGCTGCGTGCGGCCATGCCCGATGTCCTGCAGAGGTGTGTTCTTCACGAGGAAGGGATCAATCTGCTGCAGATGAGCGAAGATGAAAGGCAACGCAGGCTTGCCGTCATCGTAGCGGAAGCCCGATGTGAACCAACGCCTGCCACTTAACCTGACTTGGCACATCTTGCGCGAGCCTCAAGGATGGCCGTCGGGCGAGAGCGTTTGACCGATCTACGCTGACCCCAGCAGCCACCGCTTGACGACTTCGACGCAACCAAGGTAGACCGCCGTTGCCAGGGCGACAAAGCAGTAGAATCCCAGTGGAAGCGGAACAAATCCCAACGCGCCTGCGAACGGAGCATAGGGCAACAGGATCGCTGCCATCGCCACCGCTGACACCGAGGTAACCAGGTAAGGATGGGGGCGGCTTTGCCAGGGGTGATGTGCCGTCCGAATCACAAACAGGACGAGGGACTGCGTCAGGAGCGACTCGACAAACCAGCCGGTTTGGAACTGCGATTCGGACGCCTGCATGATCTGCAACAACACGGCGAAGGTGAGCAAATCAAAGATCGAACTGATCGGTCCGATCGCGAGCATGTAATTGCGCAGCGAACGAATTTCCCAGTGCCGCGGTTTGCGTAAAAAGGAAGAATCGACCCGGTCCATCGGGATTGTGAGCTGCGCCAGATCGTAGAGAAAGTTGTTGAGCAGAATCTGCAGCGGCAGCATCGGCAGGAAGGGGAGTAAAAAGGCCGCCGCCGCCATGCTGAAAATATTGCCGAAATTCGAACTGGTTTCCATGAGAAGGTATTTCATCACATTGCCAAAGGCGCTCCGACCTTCCAGAATGCCGCGATGAAGCACCCCGAGCCCAAGTTCCATTAGAATGATTTCTGCAGCATCGCGGGCGACATCCACCGCCGTGTTGACAGAGATACCGGCGTCCGCGGTATGCAATGATGGTGCGTCGTTGATGCCGTCGCCGAGATAGCCGACCACGTGCCCGCGGCTTTTCAGCGCGAGGATAACTCGGTTTTTCTGCTGGGGTGATAATCGAGAAAACACCACCGTGTGTTCAGCGACATGGGCGAGGGCCTGATCGCTCATCCCGTCCAGATCCTGTCCGGTCAGCGTCGCTGAATCGTCGAGGCCGACCTGACGACAAATGTGGCGCGTCACCGCTTCATTGTCGCCCGTCAGGATCTTGATCTGCACGCCGTCATGCTGCAATGCACGGATTGCAACAGCGGCGTCTTCTCGGGGTGGGTCGGAGAATGCAAGGAATCCTGCGAGCACCAGTTCCGCTTCATCGGCGGCGGTGTAAGCATTCTGTGCCGGCACCGCGCGCCAGGCAACGGCAAGGATCCGGAATCCTTGGTCACTTAACTGCGCAAACGTTTCCTGAGCCCGCTCTCGCTCGGCATCATTAAGCGGCTGCTGGCCGGCGGCAATTTCCTGAAGAGTACATCGCGGCAACAGGCTTTCGGGAGCTCCTTTCGTGATGAGAAGTCGATCGTCTCCATTTTGCACAACCACCGAGACCATGCGCCGCTCGAAGTCGAACGGGATCTCGTCCAGCTTCTCACAGGCGTCCGCATGAGTTGATTTGTGTTGCAGAACCGCCGTGTCGAGCGGACTTTTAATCCCAGACTCCAGGGAACTGTTCACAACGGCAAGTTCCCGCGGTCGCTCGGAACTGTGGCCGTGAGGATCAACTGTTCGTTCGAGAACCATCTCTCCGCGGGTGAGGGTGCCGGTCTTGTCGCTGCATAACACATCCATACTGCCAAAGTTCTGCAGCGCGGCCAGATGCTTCACGATGACGTGCTTATGAGCCATGCGGACGGCTCCGCGAGCCAGTGTTACCGTCACGATCATGGGGAGAAACTCGGGGGTGAGACCCACCGCCAGCGCAACGGCAAACAAGAGTGAATCGAGCGGATCGCGATGGCGAAGAGCGCTGGCAAGAAACACGAACAGGACTAGGATAAATACAACCTTCAGAATCATCGCGCTGAATTGCCGCATGCCGCGGTCGAACTCAGTTTCAGGAGGCCGGCTGGTGATCTTCTCGGCGATCTGCCCGAAGAGGGTGGTCGTCCCGGTTGCCACGACTTGCACCGTGGCGAGACCGCTGACAACGGAACTCCCAAGGAAGACCGCACTTGGTTCGCTAAGCTGGACCTTCGCCAGGTTGCCATCGGGCGCAGCGATTTTCTCGACTGGTAACGATTCTCCCGTCAGCGCCGCCTGTTGCACGTGTAAGTCGCGCGACTCCCGCACACGGGCATCGGCCGGGACAAGATCTCCCGCAGAGAGCCGAATCAAGTCGCCAGGAACGACGGCGTTCCGTGAGATTTCCTGCCACCGACCGTCGCGAAGGACGGTACAGGTCAACGCTACCTGACTCCGCAGACGATGTGCTGCCCGCCGCGATCGATCGGTTTGAATGTATTCCAGCCCAACGCTCAGAACGACAATCGTGACAATGACCAGCGCATTAGTTCGCTCATGAAGGTAGGCCGAGACGAAGCTGGCGGCTAATAGAATGAGCACCAGTGGATTCGCAAGCTGGTGAAGGAGCTCGATGACTCCGGCCGCGCGCGACCCTGCGTGCAGATCATTCGGACCGGTATGGGCCAATCGCTGTGCCGCTTCTTCACTGCTCAGTCCTGAGTCGCGGTTGGTACGACCAAGGTCGAGCGTCGGCCGATCAAGCGATGACAGCATCGATTTCGCCTGAAAAGCCGGCCAAAGTCACGCTGCAAACGACCGTTCGGCAAGCCGCCGGGATCATTTCTCATCGTGTTCCAGAACCCACCGCATGGCACGTTGCATCAGTTCTCTTCCATTGGTAACGCCCAGTTTGTGGCGCATGTTTTCGCGATGAGAATCAATCGTGTGAGGACTGATGTGCAGTTTTTTGGCGATAGCGGCTGGAGTGGCTCCCTGGCCGATAAGGCGGAAGATCTCGAGTTCACGATCCGTCAACCGCTCGACGGGATCACCAGTGTCTGTCGACGTGCCATCGATGGCGTGGTCGATTAGCCGCTGCAGGATTTCATCACTGACATAGCGGCGGCCTGCCAGGACAACACGGATCGCCTGAAGCAGCGTCGTATCGCACTCCTGCTTGTTCACATATCCTGACGCCCCGCTGCGAAGCGCCCGCTCGGCATAGAGGTTTTCCTCAAAAGCCGAGACCACCAGCATTCGAATCTTCGGAAACCGCTCTTTCACCGACTTGATCAGGTCGAGCCCCAGCCCGTCTTTGAGAGAAAGGTCGACGACCATTAAATCCGGCTCGGCGGACGCGACTTGCTTCATCGCATCCTGCATACTGCCAGCGGACCCGCAAATCTGCAGATCCGCTTCCCCACTGATGAGCAACGTCATCCCATCGCGCATTAAGGGATGATCGTCAACGACGAAGATCCGCGTTTTTCTCTGCTGCACGGCCATGTCAAATCGTATCCGTTGAACGATTTCAAATACCAAAACGCGAGACTTAACAGGCGGCTTCGTGCGCACCTGAACTGAAGGGGAATAACGGGATCGCTGCTGGAGACTGCCGACGATTCTACAGTCTGAAACTGGAAAATCACGTTCTTGACACAGGATTTCTGGTGAAAGCCACCACCCGGCCGCCGACAACTCGCCACAGCACAACCATGGTTCGGCCGATGTTTTGAATGCCGGGAATGGAGCAAAATCAGGCGAGCGGAATGTCTTACAGGGTTTTCCCATCAGACCTGGAGCACCGGCCGATGCTACCCCGTTTTCTGGTTGCCATTCATGAACCATTTCTTCGTGAGCAGTTGCGTCGTTTCTTGACAACCCGCAACTTCGATGTAGCGGTCGCGGCGGACGGATTGCAATGCCTGGAACAACTGCGTGAAGGACAGCCGACCGTGCTTGTCCTCGACTCGCAGCTTCAGTGGGGCGGAAGCAATGGGGTCCTGGACTATTTGTCGGATGAGGAACCATTCCAGGCGGTGACCGTGGTGTTGGCGGACGGCGATCACCTTGATGACATTCTCCCGCGTCTTCGGACGCTGATTTCGCAATGCCACCGATGCCCGTGCGGTCTTCAGGACCTGCAGGGCTTTCTGTCTTGTTTGGAACGTCTTGCTTGGCAGATCGATCGTGAAACCGATGATGCGTCGCTCGAACTAAGCGTACCGAAGAATCCCCGGTGCCACTGAATGAACCTCAGGGAGTCAGTTGATGACCAAGTTCTCGCAACTCGCGTTGGTCCTGGCGTGGATCGTTTTCACTGGTCTCGTTGCATTTCTGACGGGGTACGCGCTACAGTGCGTTTTCTTTGAATGAACAGGACTTTTCTAGGCGAACGCCGTAGCGATTGGCCGGTCAATCTGAAACGATTGTATGGACCCTTTCATTCAAGGATTACTGCGTCCCGAAGCTTATCCGCACCCGGTGGGCCGGTTTCAGGTTCTCGAAACCCATATCTCCTGGGTCATTCTGACGGGAGATTACGCCTACAAACTCAAAAAGCCAGTGAATCTGGGCTTCGTCGATTTCACAACACTGGCACGAAGGCGGCAGTTCTGCGACGAAGAAATACGGTTGAATCGTCGCCTCGCTCCAGAACTGTATCTGGGCGTGCAGCCCGTTTTTGGAACACGTCAGCAACCCACATTGTGCGGTGTCGGTGAACCGATCGAGTATGCCGTCCAGATGCGGCAGTTTGACCAATCCGATCTTCTGCCAGCAGTACTGGAACGAGGCGAATTGAGCCGCGATCAGGCTTTTCACTTGGCAGAAACGGTTGCGACTTTCCATCGGCGAATAGCCGTCGCAAGCGGCGAGGCTCCTTTCGGAACCCCGGAAGCGATCCAGGCCGATATGAAGGACAATTTCCAAGTCCTCGAAAAATTGCCGGATGAACGCGGCTCTGTTGGCGCACTGAGGCAGTGGAGCGAACAGGAGTTCGGTCGACGTCAGGACTGGTTTACGAGTCGTCGTGAGACCGGGCACATTCGCGAATGTCACGGCGATCTACACTTGGGCAATATGTTCCGCCTGAACGATGCGGTTCAAGTCTTCGACTGCCTGGAATTCAACCCCTCTCTCCGTTGGATCGACGTGGTCTCGGAAATCGCCTTCCTGGTGATGGATCTGCAGGAACGAGGGTCTCCGAATCTGGCAGCGATGGTGCTCAATCGCTGGCTCGAGCAGACCGGGGATTATGGGGGAATGACGGGATGGCGTTGGTACTTTGTCTATCGCGCCCTGGTCCGAGCGAAAGTGGCGGCGCTACGACTCCAGCAACCGGATTTGTCATCCCCCGAGAGAACAGCAAAGCAAGGTGAATTGAAAGCCTATCTGGCGCTGGCGCAAACTTACACCGGCAAACGTCCTTCGGCCATTGTCGTGATGCACGGTTTTTCGGGTAGCGGCAAGTCGTTCGTCTCGCAAAGGATCTGCGAAGAGTTCGGCGCTATCCGCTTACGATCCGATATCGAGCGTAAGCGATTGTTTGGAAAGTGGGGTGATCCCGGCTCCCGACAGCTCGCTGGTGATATGTACGCTGCGAACGTCACAGAAACCCTGTATGGTGAGATTCTGGCGGAACTCGTACCCCACATCGTGGAAGGGGGATTCTCCGCCGTGATCGATGCGGCCTCTCTTCAGCGATGGCAGCGGGAACTCTTTCGGACGATCGCCGCGCAGCTCGCATTGCCGTTTGTGCTCATCGATCTGCATGCCGAACCTGCACTTCTTCACCAGCGACTGCAACAGCGGCGTATTACCACACCGGTAGATCCTTCCGATGCCGACATTGCGGTCCTGGAAAGCCAATGGGCCGCACACGAGCCTCTCAGTACCGGTGAGCAACTCGCGGCGCTTGCCGTCGATACAGGAACGGCCGACTGGTGGGCCAAACTCTCCCAAGAGCTCACTCAGGCTTTGGTTTCCGACCCACAGTCACGGCGCGTGAAGTAAGCTCGCGCTTCCTCTCCAAATCCGTCATCCACGCGGATGATGGCAACCAGGTGGTACTGTTGGCGATGGAGCAGGTCGAAGAGTCTTACTGTATCAGCAGCTTCCGCGATCTCCTCAAATCGAGCGGGATCCACAACCGCTTTCGCTTGCGGATCAACGGCCGACAGAATTGGGACTTGTGCGAAGTCGGCGATGGTTTGCAAATCACTCACTCGCATGGATCGCTCCTCCCTGGAATGGTCCGATTCTCAGAATTCCTGCACCTCGGACGGGGACCATCGACTTCGATCACGTTGACCAGCGCTTTAAGTCCGGGAAGATGACGCACCGACTCCTGAGCCAACTGCTTATCGTAGTATGATGATACGCGTCCCCGCAGGATCAGAATCCCCTGACCGCACTCGCATTTCAAAAACCGCAATGCGCGGTGAGCACTCGTCTGCAGGCATGTCCGGGCGATGTCCGCGAGGTCATTCCAGTCGGACTCGTCGCGATTCACCGGACTCTCACAGGACGTGGCTTTCGTGCCCAGATTGCCGGTCATCATGGACGTACTTCCAATTGCGGATAGCTTATAGATCAGTGACTTCCGAATGACTTCGATGGGCGGTTTGGAAGCCCCTGCACTGATTCATGTGAAACAACATGGCGATTGACGTTTGCGAATTTCGTCAGCCGATAGCAAGCATTCGTTCGTGAAATCCAATTCTTGCCGGACAGGACACGCGCACCTATCGAGTACACCACCGTTCCAAGATAGTGATTCTCAGAGCCGGGATGGTGGTTCTCACCACCCGCCACCGATGAAGCAACACGGCGATAAAGAGCCAGGATAATCGGTCCGAACGCGAAGACGATCGAGTTTCACGTCCGAATGGAATCGACTTCACCGATACCGAGTTTCATGCCGCATCAGGGTCGTGCCAATACTCGTTGCCCGCGTAAACGGCCCGTACTGCGGCCAGCAAGACAAGTTTGTCCTCGCCCTTGACGACGAATCCGTCAGCACCGAGTTCGCGGCAACGCCGGATGTGTCCGGGATTCACCGAATGCATCAGCACCCTCACGGGGCTATCGATGGCCCGAGTCAGTTGCAGGAACCGGAACCCATCCGCGACGGGCATGTTCACGTCCGTGAGCGCCACATCGATAACGTGCTGCCCCAACGCCTCAAAGGCTTCTTGCCCATTTGCGGCTTCAGCGACAATGTCAATCTCGGTCGCCTCGAATGAAAGCCGGAGACCTTCTCGAACCAGACGGTGGTCGTCAGCGATTAACAGTCGGATCTTCAACGACAGTCCATTCGAAGGGGCAGGTTCCACATGGACGAATACGCGATTCTGATCATTCCGGACCGATGACACCATAGTCCGGTCTGCCAATTCGGCATGGCGAAATTCACCATGCTAGCCAGATCAATTCTACTGTGAGATAATGAAGCTACTCTAAATACGACAAAAAAAGCACCGTGGTCTGTGACAGGCGGCCGTGAAAGATCGTCTGTAGCCTGCGTTAATCCGTACGATGACATGCCGCGATCGCAACCCCCTGCGAGCGAAAGGTGTGAACGATGCTCCCCAATGTCGAGATCCTTCCCCAGTGCTGTGAGCACCTGATGGAGGGGGTTGCCTTGCTCGACGAACACCTCAAGTACGTACTCTGGAATTCGGCTTTGAGGCGTCTGACCGGGATCACCGCAGACAAGGCTATCGGGCGACATCCTCAAGAACTGTTTCCAACCTGGCTGTCGGATGGAACTGTCGCCAATCTGAAGCGGTTGCTGACCGGCGAGATGATTTCGCCTGTTGAAGTCTATTACCCACCACTGACGCCGGACGGCCCGCGGCACACGGCTCACATTCGTCCGCTGCATGACTCAACGGGTGTTCCTTGCGGCCTGATGTGCCTAAGCCCTGTTACGTCAAATTCACCCGATGCCAATCCAAGTCACTCTGAGGGAGACGAACGATTTCGGTTGTTTGCCGACAGCGTGATGGATTACGCCATGTATACCTTGGACGTCGCCGAACATATCGCAAGCTGGAATCGTGGAGCAGAGAGACTATTCGGTTATGCCGCCCACGAAGTTCTCGGCAGATCCGATGACGCGTTTTACGAACCGGAAGCGCGGCTTCGACAAGATCGGCGGCGGGATCTCGCGTTAGCTCGAGAGCGCGGGCAAATCGACAGCGAGTGCTGGCGAATTCGCAGAGACGGAGGAGTGATCGGTGCTTATGTCGTAATTACTGCCCTGCGGGACGCTCATGGCCATCCGCGCGGGTTTGCCGTTGTCACGCGGGACATCACCGAGCACCGGCGGTCCGTGCAGGAACTCCAGGATCAAAAGCGGCGCCTGCGTTCGATCGTGGAGACAGCCGTTGATGCGATCGTAATTATCGACGAGCGAGGCATCGTGGAAAGCTTCAATCCTGCCGCCGAGCGAATGTTCGGCTACAAGGCGGACGAGGTGATCGGGCAAAACGTCAACATTCTGATGCCGCAACCGTTCGCCGATGAGCACACCGGCTACATCCAACGCTATTTGCGGACTGGTGCGGCTAAGATTATCGGCATCGGCCGTGAGATTCAGGCGCGCCGCAAGGATGGGTCGCTCTTTCCGGCCGACCTGGCAGTCAGTGAGTTTTATGATGGTCGACCGCAATTCACCGGAATTGTCCGCGATATTTCTGAGCGTAAGGCCATGGAAGCGGAAGTCCTGCAGATTGCTGAAGCAGAACAGCGCAGGATTGGCCAGGAATTGCACGATGATGCCCAACAGCAACTCTCCGGCTTAACGATGATCGCACGCAATGCCGCGGATTCGCTGGCGGCTCACATTTCAAATGATCCTAAACTCGCAGAGGTTCACACGAAGGTCGAACGAGTCGTCAAGGGCTTACGAGAGGCGAATCAATCACTCCGGGAATTGGCGCGGGGACTGGTGCCGCTGCAGATTGAAGCTCATGGTCTGCATGATGCCTTGCGGAAATTAGCGGCCCAGATCAGTGAGGCTCATTCCGTTACGTGCACCTTTTTCGTGGAGAATGGACTGGATGTGCATGATGATGCTACAGCGTCTAACCTTTACCGCATCACACAGGAAGCCGTGAACAACGCGCTGAAGCACGGTGCTGCCACCCAGATCGTGATTCAGTTGCGGTCCGTGAATGGCATGGCGGTATTGGAGATCACGGATAATGGAGTCGGCATCTCCGACCCGCGGGAATCATCCGGCCGCGGATTGCAAATCATGGCACATCGTGCACGCTTGATCGGTGCTGTCATGACGGTTCGAAAAGCCGATCCGCGCGGCACGATTGTCAGTTGTGCTCTCCGGCCCTGACGTTCTTGCAGGCTCTTTTCGTCGTTGCCGCGACCTGTGCGAAAGCTTGTTCGCGGGTTGAATTCGACGGTCGCTGTTTGTTGTCCTGTTGGTGATGGCGGCTTTCCGGGGATAGTGAAAGTCACCACTCCTCAACCGGGAGTCTCGCTATGCAGCGGGGCTTTGCTGCGAGTTATTGTGGCCATCGCTGTCAATCATCCCTGTGAAGCGGTTTGGTATGACTCGACTCCCGAATTCGGCGTGGCCGGCGTTGACACGGCAGTAGCGAAGACGGTTTCCGGCTGAGTCTGGGCAATGAGATTCCACGGAGGTGAAGCATGTCGGAAACGGATTCCGGAATGCACGAGGAGTATGGGCACGACACCATGACATTGGTCCGGCCTGCGATCGCCGTATTTGTGGATCGCACATCTCAGCAATGGGTCGTGCGTGATCGCGAGGGGCAGTTCTGGGCTTTGCCACAGAACCCCAACCCCTGGAAGCATCGCGAGCCCTTCGAGCCATGTGAAGAGTCGCTGCTGGAGCCTGTTCCGTCCCATTACAAATGTTTTCTCGGGATTTCTTGAGCAAAGCCAGGTGTGTCATGACCGCCGAACAAAAGCGATTAGGCGAAGCCCGTGAACAGCATGCCCCGTGGAGAAAGTGGGGGCCGTATCTGAGCGAACGGCAATGGGGCACCGTACGCGAGGATTACAGCGAGGGGGGCAACGCCTGGGACTATTTCACCCACGATCAGGCCCGTTCCCGCGCTTACCGCTGGGGCGAAGACGGTTTGGCCGGGATTTCTGACGACCGTCAGCGGCTCTGCTTTGCGCTGGCGCTGTGGAACGGCAACGACCCGATCTTGAAGGAACGCCTGTTTGGATTGACCAATAGCGAAAGCAATCATGGCGAGGACGTGAAAGAGTACTACTTCTACCTCGACAACACGCCGACTCACTCTTACATGAAGTATCTCTACAAGTATCCGCAAGCCGCGTTTCCTTACGCAAAGTTGGCTGACACAAGCCGACGGCGGGCGCGCACGGAGATGGAATACGAACTGTTGGATACCGGCGTGTTTGACGGAAGCCGTTATTTCGACGTCTTTGTGGAATACGCAAAAGGCTCTCCGGAGGATGTACTGATTCAGATCAGCGTCCACAACCGCGGGCCGGAAGCGGCACAACTGCACGTTCTGCCGACGCTCTGGTTCCGCAACCAATGGTCGTGGCAGCTTGATGCCAAACGACCGCTGCTCTGCCAACTGCCGAACACCACTACGCACTCGGTTGCGAAAGCCGTTGATCCCGAACTCGGTGAACGTTTTCTTTATTGCGAAGGCGGTGTGCCTTTGCTGTTCACGGAGAATGAGACCAATACGCAACGGATTTTCGGCGTTCCCAACCGCACACTCTTTGTCAAAGACAGTATCAATGATTACATCGTTCATGGATTGAAGGATGCCGTGAATCCAGCGCGGCAGGGGACGAAGGTCGCCGCGCATTTCCTCATTACGGTTGCCCCCGGTGCCTGCGAGACGATTCGTCTTCGTTTGTCAGATCAGGCCCCCGAAGCGTATGTGAAAACCAATGGCGGGTCCAACGCCCCGTTTGGGAAGTCATTCGACACGATCCTGACAGCGCGTCGAACGGAGACCGATGAGTTTTATGGCGCTTTGACGCCGCCCACGTTGAGTGCCGATGCCGCCAGCGTTTTGCGCCAGGCGATGGCCGGAATGCTGTGGTCCAAGCAGTTCTACTATTACGACGTCGATAAATGGCTGGAGGAGCGCGGCTGTGATCCGTTCAAGGCGTCGCAAAAAACCGCGCCGCGGAACGATCACTGGCATCATATGTATAACGGTGATGTCATCTCAATGCCCGACAAATGGGAATACCCGTGGTACGCAGCGTGGGATCTGGCCTTCCATGTGATTGCGCTGACCCTGGTCGATCCGGATTTCGGCAAGGAGCAGCTGAAGCTGATGCTTCGGGAACGCTACATTCATCCGAATGGGCAGATTCCGGCCTACGAATGGAACTTTGGCGACGTCAATCCGCCGGTGCATGCCTGGGCGACGATCTTTACCTATCGCCTGGAAAAGCTGCTCCAAGGCGAAGGGGATCGTGAATGGATGAAGAGCTGCTTCCAGAAGCTGCTCCTGAACTTCACCTGGTGGGTTAATCGCAAAGACCGTTCGGGCCGGAATGTCTTTGAAGGCGGCTTTCTGGGGCTCGACAACATTGGTGTGTTCGACCGCAGCGCACCACTGCCGACGGGGGGATATCTCGAGCAGGCGGACGGTACGGCGTGGATGGCGCTCTTCGCGCAGAACATGCTGGAAATCTCCGCTGAGCTGGCACTCACGGACGTCGATTACGCGGAGATGGCGCTCAAATTTCTTGAACACTATCTGTGGATCGCGTCTTCCATGGCGCACCTCGGCGGCGCTGATTCCGGGATGTGGGACGAAGAAGATGGCTTCTTCTACGATGTCCTGCGTTACCCGGATGGTCGGGCTCAACGACTCAAAGTCCGCTCGATGGTCGGCCTCCTGCCGCTGTGTGCCGCGACCGTGTTCGACGGCAAGGTGCTGGAAAAATATCCCGAAATGCGCGCACGGATTCGGCGGTTCCTAGAAGCGCGTCCGGAGATTCGGTCGGCGATTCACGACCCTGTGCTGACCGGTATTGCGGGGCGACGGCTTGCGTCCATTCTTGATGAAAAGAAATTGCGCCGCGTGCTGGAAAAGATGCTCGATCCGAACGAGTTTCTGAGCGACTACGGCATTCGGTCACTCTCACGCTTTCATGCGGAGCACCCGTATGTCTTTCAAGCCGGTGGGCAGGAGTATCGCGTCTCCTATCTTCCGGCCGAATCTGATACCGGGATGTTTGGTGGAAATTCCAACTGGCGCGGTCCGATCTGGATGCCGGTCAACTGCCTCATTATTCGGGCGCTGCTCCACTACCACCAGTTCTACGGCGACAGCTTCACGGTGGAATGCCCCACCGGATCGGGACAGCAAATGACGCTGTTCGAAATTGCCCGAGAGATCTCCCGCCGTCTTGGAAACATCT
The DNA here is from genome assembly GCA_035686985.1 of Planctomycetaceae bacterium. Taxonomy (GTDB): domain Bacteria; phylum Planctomycetota; class Planctomycetia; order Planctomycetales; family Planctomycetaceae; genus DSVQ01. The sequence goes on from DASRYX010000545.1 coordinate 15,418, forward strand.
TCCTGCGTGATGTGAACGGTCGGCGGCCGGTCTTTGGGGGAGCGCAGATGTTCCAGACCGATCCGCACTGGCAAGACAATATCCTCTTTTATGAATACTTCCACGGAGATAACGGAGCCGGTCTCGGAGCCAGTCATCAGACCGGATGGACAGGCACGATTGCACGATTGTTACATCTGTTCGGCACTCTCAACCCCGAGGGGGTGCTGAGTTCGGGCCTCGCGAAAGTCAGTCATAGTGCTTCGCGACCAGGTGTCAAATCCGCGGTGAAATCTTAGCCAAAAGTTCCATTGTGGCGAATGTACGCTATCCATCGCTGTATCAGATCAACACCCGCGTGTGGCTGACGGAGTTGTCACGGACTCTCGGTCACCGGGCCAGGCTCGACGACATCCCTGACGCCGAACTCGATCGTCTGGCGGGCCGCGGCTTCGATTGGATCTGGCTTCTCAGCGTGTGGCAGACTGGCCCCGAGGCTCAAGAGGTATCGCGCAGGAACCCTGAGTGGCGACACGAGTTTCAGGACACGCTGCCGGACCTCAGCGATGAAGATATCCCCGGATCGGGGTTCGCGATCACCGCCTACACCGTGCATCGCGACCTTGGCGGCGATGCGGCTCTGGCAAGGCTTCGTGAACGCCTGAAGTCTCGTGGACTGAAATTGATGCTGGACTTCGTTCCCAATCACATGGGACTGGGGCATCCCTGGGTGAGCGATCATCCCGAGCACTTCGTGCAGGGAACCGAACTGGATCGAATACGAGCGCCGCAGAATTATCTGTGGGTCAAGCGGCAGCAAGGTGACATCCTGTTCGCTCACGGCCGCGATCCTTACTTTCCCGGCTGGCCGGACACGCTGCAGCTCAACTATGCCAACCCTGCGACACAGGAGGCGATGATTGGCGAACTGCTCAAGATCTCGAAGCAATGTGACGGCGTGAGATGCGATATGGCCATGCTGGTTTTGCCGGATGTTTTTGAGCGGACCTGGGCCCAACGCGCACCCCTGTTCTGGCCGGTCGCGACGCAGTGCGTGCGGCAGCAGGTCCCCGGGTTCTGCTTCATGGCCGAGGTCTACTGGGATCTCGAATGGACGATGCAGCAGCAGGGCTTCGATTACGCCTACGATAAGCGGCTCTATGATCGTCTACGAGAAAGACACGTCGAGTCGATCCGCGGGCATTTGCATGCGGGGCTCGATTACCAGGACAAACTCGCCCGGTTCCTCGAAAACCACGACGAACCGCGTGCCGCCGCAACTTTTTCGCCGGAGATTCACGAAGCCGCCGCGGTCATCACCTTTCTCGCACCCGGATTGCGGTTCTTCCATCAGGGGCAGTTTGAGGGTCGCACCAAGCGGATCTCGCCTCACTTGAACCGCGGTCCCGACGAGCCTTCGAACGGGCGTCTGCAGACATTCTACTTGCGGCTTCTGGACGTGTTGAAACGGCCGGAAGTCCGCACTGGCGAATGGATGCTGCTTGATTGCCCGCCTGCATGGGAAGGGAATCCCACGCATCATGACGTGCTCGCCTTCCACTGGCGCGGCCCGGAGAATTCACGGTTGCTGGCGACCATCAATTACTCCGATCATCAAAGCCAATGCTACGTGCGTCTTCCTGAAAGCGATCTCTCCGGTACGTGGACGCTGCGCGATTTGCTTGGTAACGAAATCTACACTCGCGACGGCACTGATCTGCAACAGCATGGGTTGTATCTGGACGTGCCGCCGTGGCATCGAGCCGTTTATGAACTTGCCACTGCGGCAACACCATGAGATGTAGGCAGCCTGCACCGTCTGCAGAGGTTCACCGTGAAGAGAGTTCTGTCCGCACTGTGGTCTGCATGGCAACAAAACTACTGGCGACGAAGGACCGTGGGCCGCCGCCGCGCGGGCCTGATGGCGCTGCAACCGTTGGAAGTTCGCGTGATGCTCAGCGGCGAATTCACCGATCTGGGTGCGATGGGGATCACCGCGGTCAATGCCAGTTCGGTCGCGTGGGGCGATGTGGACAATGATGGCGACCTCGACGCCCTGGTCGCCGGAGCAGAGGGGACCTATCACGTCCGGACGACGAAAGTCTACCGCAATAATGGCAATAGCACTTTCACCGACCTCGGCGTGCCGCTCATCGGTGTCTACAACGGTTCCGTGGCATGGGGAGACTATGACACTGATGGTGATCTCGACATTCTGCTGACGGGCAGTGCCAGCCGCTACAACCTGATCTCCAAGGTCTATCGCAACAACGGTGACAGCACCTTCACCGACATCAATGCGGGCTTGGCCGGGGTCGACCGCGGATCAGCGGCCTGGGGCGACGCCGACAACGACGGTGACCTCGACATCCTTCTCACCGGCTTCAGCAATAGCGGCCGTATTGCGAAGGTGTGTCGCAACAATGGGGATGAGACATTCACAGACCTGAACGCGGGACTGACAGGCGTCATGTTCAGTTCAGTCGCGTGGGGAGATACCGATCGCGACGGTGATCTCGACATCCTTCTTACGGGAAGCAGCTTCCTCACCGGGGGCTTCGCGACGATCTACCGCAACAATGGTGACAATTCCTTCACAGACCTGAATGTCGGGCTGACCGGGGTGGAATATAGTTCCGTCGCGTTGGGAGACGCCGACAACGATGGCGATCTCGACATCCTCCTTGCCGGATTTGATGGTGGCAATCAGATTGCCACGGTCTATCGGAACAATGGCAACAACACCTTCACCGACGTGAATGCTGGTCTGGCCGGAGTGCACCGGGCTTCGGTGGGGTGGGGCGATGTCGACAACGACGGCGACCTCGACATCCTCGTCACTGGACGCGGCGGCACGGGTGGCGGAACAACCAATGTTTATCGGAATAACGCCAACAGTACGTTCACGGAGATTAATGCCGGGCTCAGCAGTGTTGAACTGGGCTCGGCGGCGTGGGGGGATGTCGACCGCGACGGTGATCTCGATATCCTCTTAACCGGGTTCAACACCGCGACGAATGCTGCGATTGCGAAGGTGTATCGCAACAACATTGCGACCGCTAACACTGTACCGGCTCCGCCGACCGGCTTGACCGCGACGGCAGCGTCTGCCACATCACTCACATTCTCATGGATGTCCGCGAGTGACACGCAGACACCTGCAGCCGGCCTGTCGTACAACCTCCGCGTGGGAACGACTCCCGGCGGTAGCGATGTCTTTTCGACAATGGCGAGTAGCACGAGCGGAATACGCCGTCTTCCCCATGCCGGACCGATTCAGGGAACGAGTTATACACTGGAAGGATTGGTCCAGGGAACGGCTTATTACTGGTCCGTACAGGCAATCGATACGGCGTTCGATGGAGGAGCGTGTGCGGCAGAACAAACGGCCATGACTCCACCCAGCGGAAGGCCGACCATTGGTGGGGCGGTCGCCAACCAGCCGGTGAATGACAACGCCACGATCAAACCTTTCGCCGCGCTGACAGTGATCGATTCTGACGCGCAGGACCTGTTCGCGCGGGTGACGATTCTCAACGGAGTGGTGCGGGGCGATTTCACCACCGCTTCAACCGTCGGATGGACTCGGACCGTCGTCGGAAATGATATTCGCTACCATCGCTACTACACTCCGCAAGCGAATGTCGGGGCGGTTGTGCAGGCCGCAATTCGGGCCTTCCTCTTCATTCCACGCACCGACGCCATCAAGCCGAACACCACAGAAAAGGTCGCGCTGATCGTCTACGTTACGGATGGCACCACCTGGGCAACGGACAACACGACGAGCCTGGTCACGACGAGCGTCAACAACGTCCCTACTCTCAGTGGAGCAATCGCGAATCAGGCAATGAACGACAGCCAGACCAGAGCGGTTTTCAGTGCGGTGATCCTGACCGATTCCGACACGCAAGACATGTTCATCCGCGTCACGATCGTTAACGGGGCCAATCGCGGCGATTTCACCGCGGCTTCCACGACAGGCTGGACCCGCACAGTAAACGGCGCGAACATCGTTTACCACCGCTACTTCCCCCCGATGACCAACATCGGCGTCCCGCTCCAGGCTGCCATTCGAGCACTGGTCTTCCAGCCGAGAAGCAATGTTCCCATCGGAACCACGGAAACAACATCATTCGTCCAGTTCGTCAACGATGATTTCGCCAATATCACCAACAGCACGACCAGTGTGATCACCACCGGTGTAGCGCCGCGTCTGCAACCAATGGTTGACCACCCGCCAGCCATCCTCGAAGCTGACCTGGCCAGGATCATCGTTCCCTCCCTCAAACGGGCTGCCGCCAACCCTCTGGCGCGGTTACTGAGAAAGTCTCGGTGAAGCACACAGCGGATTAACGCTGGTGAAATCCGCCACCCCCGATCGACGAGATCGCCATGCCCAGATCGCGGTTTTCTCGATTCGCAGCATCGTGCGGCATGTCGATAATCCCATCGTCGAGCCTGTACCCGTTTTGGTGCTTTGCCCATTTCCGCGATCCGCAGTGATGCCCCACTTCCTTGCTAATCAGATTGCTAAACCCCCGCCGGATCTCGAAATTGATGAGACTGCGAGCGTCTGCTCGACATAGCAGGTCTGGGTGGTCAATCGCGATGTTTGGCTTGGTCGGGTTCGCTCGTGTCGGCAGTGGCGAGTGCATCACCACGAGCGATCGTCAGATTTGAACGGCCCAGTCTACTTGGATGACAGGGCTACACCTTGCCAGGAATTTGTGCGTGGACTTTCCGTTGATCAAATCAATCATGGGGATGGGCTGCTTAGTCCTCGGTCTCACGGGTTGTCATCGTGCCGACCCCCCTGAATTCATCTCCGTATCCAATGTCGGTGAGCTGCCGATCGAGTTGCAGGCGTCCGTGAAGGCGGAACTCGTCAAGTACACCGGCTCGTTCGAGCGACCCATCTTGCTGGCCGAAGCGGATGCGCCAGCGGTTGATCTGTCCCGGGGACAGGCCGTGTATCAGGATCGCTGTGTGCAATGCCACGGCGTGACCGGCGACGGTCAGGGACCGACCGCGAAATACATGTATCCGAAGCCGCGTGATTACCGCCGCGGATTGTTCAAGTTCATCTCCACCGGCTATGGCAGCCGGCCTTTGCGGACTGATCTGCTGCGCACCGTCCGTCAGGGAATTCGCGGGACATCAATGCCGGCTTTCAATCTGCTTTCAGAGGGGGATCAGCAGGCGGTGGTCGATTACGTCATCATGCTGTCCCGTCGCGGCGAAGTAGAACAGGGGCTGATTGGGCTCGCTGAGACCGAAGACGAAATCGATTCCGAGATGGTGCAGGAAGAAGTCATTACAACCGTCCTGCGGCGCTGGAATGACGCCGAAGAGACGGAAATCCGTTCGTTGACGCCGCAACCGAAATTCACGATGGCGCATGTCGAGCGGGGTAAGCAAGCCTTTCTGACGAAGGGCTGCTCCAAGTGTCACGGCGAAGATGGACGTGGACAGACGAAAGACAATCGCGGGAATGACACCTGGGGACAACCGACGCGGGCCGCCGACCTGACCTCCGGGATGCTGCACGGCGGACCGCGGCCGATCGACATCTATCTCCGCATTTATTCGGGCATCAACGGCACGCCCATGCCGGGCTTTGCGGCAGCGCTGCAATCGGAACCGGACACGATCTGGGATCTGGTGGCCTACGTTCTGAGCGTCTCAAGTCATCGTCGCAACGGAGAAAAACCGTTGCCCGGACCGATCAAGCCGTATCTCGCCACCGACGCCGCCGCCCCGGCACAACCTGCGGAATAATGACGCCGCCTCTGCCTTGTTTCAGGAAGCCCGGCCGATGACCGCCGATCCTCAAAAGCAACACGAACTCGCCGAACTGCTGGACCGCGTGCAGAAGCTGGAGCATGAACTGGCGGCTTCGGAGAGCGCGGGCCAGTGGCCGCCTCAGGGTTTCTATCTCGACTACTACGCGAATTCGGGCTTTATGCTCGGCATGTTCGGGGCGATGGTCAGCCTGCTGGTCAATGTGATCGGTGCGCCCATCGCAGGAAAAAGTCCCCTTGAGCTCATTCGGGTCTATCTCACCTTCCCGCTGGGCGCGAAAGCGCTCGAGCTGGCATCACAGCAGATCGATGTCTATGCGATCGGCGATGGAGTCATTCTCGCCGTCGGGTGCTGCCTGTATCTGGCCACCGGCATGTTGCTGGGCGTCCCGTTCTATGTGGCGCTGGTGCGGTTGACTGAAGGGAAGTCGATGGGTGTGCGGCTGGTCGTGGCCACCGGGCTGTCACTCCTTCTGTGGGCGATCAACTTCTACGGCATTCTGTCGTGGCTCCAACCCGCCTTGATTGGCGGGAACTGGATTACGGACCCGGCGGTGTTGCCGACATGGGTTGCCGTGACGACACATCTTGTCTTCGGCTGGACATTGGCGGTGCTTTATCCGCTGGGACGATTCCAGCCCTATTATCAGCCGGAAACGGCTCGGTCCTGACACGCCGCATCAATTTTTAACGGTATCGACTGTTCTTCGGATCTGAACATGACTGCTTCGCTGACCGTGGCTGACGCCGAAATTCCTCCGCAGAAAGATCTGGTTGAAGAACGACTGGTGCTGTGGTACTTCGCCGCCGCATTGACCTTCATGCTGGTGTCGATGCTCGCGGGCTTGCTGATGGGGTTGCAGCTTCTGCGGCACAATCCCCTGCCCACCATCGAGCTCTTCTCGCCGGGCCGCTGGCGAATGGTGCACACGAACGCCATTGCCTACGGATTTCTCGCGAATGGATTCCTGGGCGTGATGCACTGGATCATTCCCCGGCTCACGTTGCGGCCCGTACTCAGCAAGCCGCTGTCATATCTCATCTTCGCGGCCTGGCAGATCGTCGTCCTTGCCACGGCAGTAGGACTCATTCTCGGCGAAGCCCAAGGTCTGGAATGGGGTGAAACCCCGGTGTGGATCGATCCGGTCGCACAGCTGGGACTGCTGCTCGTCGCCATCAACTTCGGGGCGCCGATCATCCAGGTGAAAGGCCCGATGTACGTCACGCTGTGGTATTACCTCGCCGCCCTGGTGTGGACGTTCCTGACCTACGCGATGGGCAATTTTGTCCCCGAATATTTCGTCTGTGGATCGAGCGCCGGGGCGGTCGGTGGGTTGTTCATTCACGATCTGGTCGGCCTGTTCGTGACGCCGCTCGGCTGGGGAATGATGTACTTCTTTGTGCCGATTCTGCTCAAGCGCCCGATGTGGAGCCATGGGTTGTCGCTCGTCGGATTCTGGGGCCTGGCGTTCTTCTACCCGCTGCAAGGAATTCACCATTTCCTCTACACACCGATTCCGATGTTTCTGCAGTACGGGGCGGTGTTATCCACGATCGCGCTGGAGCTCGTGGTGCTGACCGTGATCATCAATTTCATCGGCACGCTGCGTGGCACTGGCATGGAAGCGATCCGCAATCTGCCGTTGCGATACTTCTACACCGGCATCACGTTCTACTTCCTCACCTGTCTGCAATGTGCCTTGCAGACGACGATGACCTTTCAGGCGTTGATCCACTTCACCGATTGGGTGGTGGGGCATGCGCACATGGTGATGTTCGGCGTGTTCAGCCTTTGGCAACTCGGGGCGATGACCTATCTCGTCCCGCGGATTCTGAAAACGGACTGGTATCGGCCGGAATGGTGCGAATTTCACTATTGGGCCTCCGCGGGCGGGTTGGCGGTAATGGCCGGCGATCTCATTCTCGGCGGTCTGTTTCAGGGCTGGTCCTGGGCCGCGCTGCAACCCTGGGAAGCATCGGTGAGTGTTTCGATTCCGTTCTGGTTGGTGCGGATTGTCGCGGGGTTGGTAATGCTCACCGCGCAAGTGGTGTTCATGCTGAATTTCTACCTGACGTGGCGCAAGTCACTGCATGCCAACTTGAGGCCCAGCGTTTCTTAAGACTGGGGCTCTTCACCGCGGATGTCTGAGTTTGATCAAAGGTTCGTTTCCATGTTCGAAAAGAAGTCCGGGATTCTGCTGATCGCCGGCGTGGGATTCTTCGCGTTCGCCTTCCTGTCGAATGCGGTGGTGCCGATGTTGATGTACCGCCATCTGCCGGAAAAGCCGGTGAAAGATGTCGTCAACGGGAACACACGGTATCAGTTTGAAGACCTGGCCCAACGATTCCCGCAGGCCTTTGAAAAGGCCTACGGTCAGCCGCCGGAAGACGCCCAACAGGCCGGTGACTGGTACGACGACAAGTGTGCCGAGGCCCTGGAAATTGGCCGCAAAGTCTACATTGGTGAAGGTTGCTGGCACTGTCACAGCCAGTTTGTGCGGCCGGTGTCTAATGAAGATCGTCGCTGGGGGCCGGTGTCGAAGTCGTGGGAATATCAGAATCGTCTGCAACGACCGGTGATGTTCGGCACGCGGCGCGTCGGCCCCGACCTCAGCCGTGAAGGCGGCCGACGGTCGAACGACTGGCACGCGGTCCACTTCTTCAAGCCCGACTCACTGTCGCCGGCGTCACCGATGCCACAGTATCCGTGGCTCTTCGACGGTTCACCCGATCAGCCGAACGAAAAGGGTCTGGCGCTGCTCACGTACATCCAGTGGCTCGGTTCGTGGCTGGACAGCTATCCGTACTATGAAGATTACTCGCCGACCACCATCAAGCCTGTTGCCGCTGCCGAATAGCGCGGCCTGCGAGAGAACGATCATGAGACCGCATCGCACACATTGGATGACGTGGGTGTTCAGCGCCATCGTCCTGATCCCAACCATTCTGGGATTCAGCAACAAGCTGCTGGATCTCGTCCTCGTCATGCAGGGCGACGAAGAAGGGGCCTTTGCCGCCACGCCCATTGTCAACTATCTGCTGGCCACCGCCGGGTTTTTCTGCCTGCTGTTATGGTCGGCAACACAAGGGGCATTCCACGATCTGGATGAGCCGAGCCGTGTGATGTTCGAAAACGAGCAACGCCTTGATCGGCGTCCCACCGCCTGAAGACAAGGATTGACGAAACATGCCACCGAAAACGTCCACGCCTGAGCAGGATCTGCAGCAGCACACCTACCTCAGCAACGTAATCCCCTGGTATGTGCGGCTGATGTGGCTCGTGTTCTGGATCTTTGCCGCGGCGTATGTCATCCGCAACTTCCTTCCTGCCATTCAGACCGAACTGCTGACGCCTCCATGACCGAACGCCCCCCGTCGCCGTTGTCTGCCACTGTCCAATCGGCGTGCCATTATTGTGGCCTGCCCGTTGCCGGCGATACGACGGGGAGCGGCGATACGTACTGCTGTCTCGGCTGCCGTTTTGCCGCGAGCATCACTTGCGCGACGGGTGATCAAGGGGAAATCCGGCTGACGGCGATGGCGCTGGGGCTATCGGTCTTCTTCACCATGAACGTCGTGATGCTGACGATGGCCTTGTGGAGCTATGTCGCGACGCCGCAGACACCGTTTGAACTGGCGCTGGCGAACTTTCTCCGCTACGGCGCGCTGCTGTTTACCGCACCGGTGCTGTTGATTCTGGGGCGTCCGTTGACCGCTCAGGCCTGGGAACAACTCCGCCGCGGTGTACTGTCGACCGATCTGCTCCTGTTGAGCGGCGTGCTGGCGGCATACGCCGTGTCGGTTGTCTCCACGGTCCGCGGACAGGGACACGTCTACTACGAAGTGACGTGTGTCATTCTTGTGCTGGTTACTCTGGGCCGGTGGCTGGAAGCGACAGGCAAGCTCAAAGCAACATCAGCGCTCGATCAACTCGAACAGCTTCTCCCCGAGGCTGTCGATCGGCTTGGTCGTGACGACCAGTGGGAACGGATTCCCCGAGCCGCCGTCACGATCGGCGACTGCCTGCGGATTCGTCCGGGGGAACGCATTCCGGTCGACGGCCGGCTGCGGCGCGGTCGCAGTGTGGTCGACGAGCAGTTTTTTACTGGGGAATCGGTTCCGGTAGAAAAATTGCCCGGCGATGGCGTGCTGGGCGGCAGCCTCAATCTCGACGGGGACCTGCAGATCGAAGTCAGCACGCTGCCCAGTGAGGGGGCGCTCGGCCGGCTGGTGAACGCGGTCCGTGAAGCCCGGCTGCAGAAGGGGCATTTTCAGAAGCTGGCAGATGCGTGGTCACACCGTTTTTTTCCACTGATCACGCTGATCGCCCTCGCGGCGTTTGGATATCACACGTTTCACACGAACTGGGAAACGGGACTGTTGACGGCGCTGTCGGTGGTATTGATCGCCTGTCCGTGCGCCTTGGCGCTGGCCACGCCGTTAGCCATCTGGACCTCGCTCGCCACAGCGGCGCGGCACGGCGTGCTGTTCCGCAGTGGAGAATCACTGGAACGACTGGCAGCCGTTCAGGCGATCCGTTGGGACAAGACCGGCACACTGACCACGGGGACGCCCCATGTCGGTGCGCTGCTCGTCGAGGAGCCCGAATTGTTTGAAGCCGTCAAGACCGCGGCGGCGACACTCGTCGCCGGCTCCAACCACATCTATTCGGCGGCCATTCAGCGGTATCTCGATGACACGAGAGCCGCCGATGCACTGATCGAAACGGTGCCGGGTCGCGGACTGCAGATGATGCATCCCGAATGGGGCCGGGTGGTCCTGGGATCGGCGTCGTGGATGACTGCATCGGGAATGACGTTTGGACGGCAACTTCAAGCGCGTTGCCAGGCACGCAATCTCGCCGAATCGGCGTGTGTCTTTGTTGGTTGGATGGATCGCATTCAGGGAGTATTTGTGCTGGAAGAATCGCTTCGTCCGGAAGCGGTCCCGGCGCTGGAGGCGTGCCGCGCGTTAAACCTCGACCTCGCCGTGCTGACCGGAGACCGCACGCTGCGAGCACGGTATTGGCAAAGTCAGCTGCAGCTTCCGGTCGTCGGCGAACTGCTTCCGGAACAAAAGCTCGCTGCGATTCAACAGGCGCACGAGCATTTCGGCAGCGTCGCCATGGTGGGTGACGGCTTGAACGATGCCCCGGCACTCGCTGCCGCGGACATCGGTATCGCGCTGGGTTGCGGGGCCGATGTCACACGTGATTCCGCCGACGTCTGCCTGCTGCCGAATCAACTCACGCTGGTACCGTGGTCAATCGAATGGGCCCGGCACACCGTCCGCACCATCCGCGGCAATCTGCTCTGGTCGTTCGGCTACAACAGCCTCGGGGTGATCGTCGCGGCAACGGGCTGGCTGCATCCGGCGCTTGCTGCAGTGTTGATGGTCGTCAGCAGTCTCATGGTGCTCGGAAACTCCTTGCAGCTGCAACACGGCATTAAGGAACAAGGCTCAAGTCTGGATCGAGTGACTCCGGCTCCGCTGTTTCCGCATGTTCCTGCCGCGCGGAGCCTGTCATGACCACACCCTGGTGGTTGATCATGCTCGGCGGCCTGCTGGGGTCATCGCACTGCGTGGGAATGTGCGGCGGGTTTGCGCTCATGCTGGGGATGCACCGCACGTCACTCTGGAGCAATCTGCAAGGGCAATTGCTCTACAGCGGCGGTCGGCTCGCGACCTACAGTGTGCTCGGCGGCATCGCGGGTTTCGCTGGTCGCACGCTGAGTGAACGTGTTTCCGGGTTCATGAACATTCCGGCGATGCTTTCCCTGGTTGCAGGGTTGTTTCTTGTCTGGGAAGGACTGCACGCCACCGGGCTGCTGGCGCGACGCAATCACGGTGGATCCACTGCGGGATGCCTGATGGGGCCGCTGTTTTCGTCGTTGCTGAAATATCCCGGATTGCGAAACGCGTTCTGCGCCGGGGTCTTCACGGGTCTGCTGCCTTGTGGACTGGTGTACGCGTTTGTCTCCCTGGCTGCTGCGACCGGGGACCTGTTGAACGGCAGCGCCGTCATGGTGTCGTTCGGCGCGGGAACAGTTCCGCTGATGGTCCTGACCGGAACGGGCGGTGTGCTGCTCAGCGTCTCGCAGCGACAGCGGCTATGGCGACTGGCGGCGTGGTCCGTGGTCGTCACCGGGTTATTAACCGTCACGCGCGGCGTGGCCTTTCTGCAAGCCGGCGAATCCAGCCCACCGCCACGCTGTCCGCTCTGTGCCCCTTCTGATTCCTCGCCGACGAACTCGCTCAGTGACGATCTGCTGAAACTGGCTCGCAAAGTGATTCCCTGATGTCTCCCGTCATGAGTACCCCGATTGTGGAAACTGAGGAGGACCGACTGCCGCCCGCACGCGGGACATTCTGGTCGCGGCATAAGACCCTCGTGAATTTCTGGCTCGACTGCTCGCTGATGATGCTGTTCCTGGTGCAATCCTGGTTGGTGACCGTGGTCACACTGGTGTTTCCCCGCGGTGGGAACGGCGGAACAATCTGGGGCGCGACGGCCGGAGACTGGCTCGATGCGTTGTTTGTAACGAGCTGCGTGTTCGCGGTCGGAGTCGTGCTGCACGTGATGCTGCACTGGTCATGGATCTGTGGAACGATCTCGATGAAGCTGCTCGGACGCAAAGCCGGAAAAGATGATGGCACCCAGACCTTGATCGGCGTCGGGTTTTTGATACTGCTGCTGCACATTCTCGGCGCCGCCATACTGGCGGCGAAAGTCGGGCTCGTTCGTTCTCTCTGAGGTCGATATTGATTCGGTGGACATGTTGAGTCATGGCGCGGGAATGACTTCGCGGGATCAGTGGCTCATCCCTGCCTGTTCGGGGTTGACGGGTAGTCCGCGGACGAACCAGGAATACACGGCGGGGATGACCAGCGTGGTCATCAGCGTCGACGTGATGAGCCCACCAATCACAACGGTCGCGAGCGGTCGCTGAATTTCCGCGCCGGCACTGGTTGATAACGCCATGGGCACGAAGCCCAGGCTCGCCACCATTGCCGTCATCAAGACCGGACGTAATCGCTTTTCAGCCGTCTCTTCGGCTGCCAGCTGCGGTTCATGTCCGTGATGTCGCAGATGCTCCGCGTGGCTCACCCACACCAGTCCATTCAGCACCGCGACTCCGAACAGAGCAATGAAACCGACACCAGCCGAAATGCTGAACGGCATTCCGCGTGACGCCAGCGCAAGAATCCCCCCGGACGCCGCGAAGGGAACTGCCAGAAAGATCAGGAATGCCAGCCTTGCAGAACTGAAAGTGGTATGTAAGAGCAGGAAAATCATCAGCAAGACCACCGGGGTGACCAGCGCTAAGCGCAGGCTTGCTGACCGGAGGTTTTCGAAGTCGCCCCCCCAGCGGAGCTCATATCCGGCCGGTAATTCCACGTCATCAGCGATTCGCCGTTGTGCGTCCTGTACAAAGCTGGCGATGTCCCGGCCGCGGACGTTGCATTGCACATAGGTGCGGCGCTCCGTCGCTTCGTGCTCGATCGCCGGAGGGGATTCTTCTTCAATGACATCCGCCAGTTCGCCCAGTGGAACCTGAAGTCCTGTGGATGAAAAGACCGGCAATTGAATCAGGCGATCCCGATCCTCACGCCATTCCCGAGGAATGCGAACCATGATCGGAAAGCGGCGGCGACCTTCAAAGACCAGCCCGACCTTGCGACCGCCGACCGTCGAGATCGCGTCCATCACTCGTACGGCATCGACACCGTACCGCGCAAGCGCTTCGGGCTTGGCTTGAATTCGCAGCGTCGGGAGATCGGCCTGGTTTGCAGATTTCACATCGACTGCGCCAGGGATGCTGTGCAGAACCCGCTCGATCCGATGACCAAGCCGCGCCAGGGTTTTGAGATCGTCTCCGTAAATGAGCACGGCGACATCAGCCTTGACGCCGGCGACGAGCTCATCGACGCGCATCTCGATCGGTTGTGTGAAGCCGAAAATTGCTCCAGTGACATTCTCCTGGAGCTTGGTCGACATTTCGGCAATCAGGGTTTCGCGTGACTTGCGGCCCGGCCAATCTTTTTCTGGCTTCAGCAGCACCCAGATGTCAGTTTGATGCACGCCCATGACATCATTCGCGATTTCCGGGCGACCGGTCTTGCAGAAAATGGTGCGCACCTCGGGCATCGCCCCAATCAGCTGCTCCACCTGAGTGGTCAGCGCTGCGGCCCCCTCGATGGTGGCGCTCGGGAGACGTACACACTCAATGAGAATATCGCCTTCATCAAGTTTCGGCATGAACTCGGCACCCAGGTGCATCGCGACAGGCAGACTTGCCGCCAACACCAGCGCCGCGATGCCGACCGTCCACACCGGATGTTTCACCGCCCGATCCACAATCGGCAAGTAGAAGAAGTGCGCCAATCGAATCAGCCAGTTTTCTTTTTCCTGCGGCTTCTTCGGCAGACACATCGCGGCCATGGCCGGCATGAATGTCAGTGACAGGACGAGTGATCCGGCCAACGCGAAGAGGACCGTCAGTGCCATCGGCCGGAAGAGTTTTCCCTCGGTTCCCTGCAGTGCCAGAATCGGCAGATAGACAACGGAGATGATCAACTCGCCGAACATTGTCGGCTTGCGGACCTCAATTGCGGCATCGCGAATGACGGCATCAGTGGGTCGCCCCGCGTGATTCTCTCCCAGGCGGCGCATGCAGTTTTCGACCATGATGACGGAGCTGTCCACAATCAGACCGAAATCGATGGCGCCCAGGCTCATCAGACTCGCACTGATTCCGGTAGCCAGCATCAGATTGGCGGCAAACAACATCGAAAGCGGGATCGCCAGCGCGACAATCAAGCCCGCACGAAGACTGCCCAGCATCAGCAGCAGCACAATCACAACCAGCCCGCCGCCTTCGAGGAGGTTTTTCTCCACCGTATGCAACGTCCGTTCGATAAGTTCCGCGCGGTCATACGTCACTTCGAGCGATACGCCGGTCGGCAACGTCCGGTTGATTTCTTCGATGCGCGCCTTCGCGGCATGCACGACTTCTCGCGAGTTCGCACCGAAGAGCATCATGACCATGCCGGTGACGGCTTCGCCGCGGCCGTCGCGTGTGACCGCGCCCTGTCGCAGCAGCGGCGCGATCTCCACTTCTGCCACATCACTGAGCAAGAGGGGCGTTCCCGCAGTCTCCTTCAAGACAACGCGTCGGAGATCATCTTCGTTTTGAAGCAACGCCTGTCCGCGAATAAATCGCTGCTCTTCGTGGTGGACGACGTACCCACCACCGGCTGTCGCGTTATTGTCGTTGATGCGCTGAAACAACTCTTCGAGCGACACTCCTGCCGCCGCGAGTCGGTCGGGATCGGGACGGACTTCATAACTTTTGTAGAACCCACCGTGCGTGTTGATATCCGTGACTCCGGGAATCGTGCGCATCCGGGGCGCGACCTGCCACTCCAGGATCGTTCGCAGTTCCATGGCGGAGTAGTTGTCGCCGCGGACCTCAAATTGCAGGATCTCCCCCAACGCGGTCGTCAGCGGTCCAATTTGCGGCGTGCCGTAACCCGGCGGGATATTTTTGCCCGCATCCACAATCCGTTCGGTGACGAGTTGCCGGGCCCGGTAAATATCGGTCCCTTCATGAAACACGGCGGTGACGACCGAGATCCCGAATTTGGAAACACTGCGAAGTTCTTGCAGGTTCGGCAGCCCGGACATCGTCCATTCCACCGGGTAGGTGACGTATTGTTCGACTTCAATCGGAGTGAGCGAACCACAGTCGGTCACGATCGTGACCTGTGTATTCGTCATATCAGGAATCGCATCGATCGGCAGCGTCACCGCCGCATAAGCGCCCAGCCCGGCCATCAAGCCGACCAGGGTGAGGACAAGCAGCCGGTTGCCCAGCGAAAATTCAATGAGTTTCGATAACATGGGGAGACGCCGATCTTCGCCGTGAGATGGGAATCATATTCTGTGAGGTGTAAGTTGATTGTCAACGGGCGACTAATCTTCGGGTTCGAGCAACAGCTCACCCTTCAAGGCGAAAGCACCGTGGACAACAACATTGTCGCCGCTCTTGAGGCCATGCTCGATCGCAACCCAATCGGCATTACGTGAACCAGGGACCACGTCGACATCACGGAACACGCCGGGTGCTTCCTGTACAAACACAAAATGCCGTCGTTCTGCTTGAACAAGCGCCGATGCGGGAATGGCGAGGATGTCGCGCCGCTTTCCTTCGGGAAGAAGAACGCGGGCAAACATGCCGGGTCGCAACCGATCGGATCCGTTCGCGATGCGGACCACGATTGGTACCGCCCGTGTTTCCGCATCTTGAGTGCGTCCAACGTAGACCACTTCTCCTGCCAGCAATTGACCGGGGAGCGCAGAAGCTTCGATACGCACCTGCTGACCACGAACTAAAGCAAGCGATCCCCAATCGCGGTCGCGAATTTCGGCATGGACCCACAGCGATGTTGTATCGGCGATCGTCATCACGGAGGTGGTTGACGTCACACGTTCACTGGCGGCGACGGGAAGTTCCTCGACCGTCCCGGCAATAGGGGCCTTCAGTCGCCAGAGGCTCAAAGCGCTTTCCTCGTGAGCCATCTGGTCACTGCCACCAGTCGCACCAACCAGCGAATTCAATCGCTCACGGGCAATCGCCGTCTGCCGCCGGGCCTCCGCCGCTGCGGTTTCGGTTTTCAAAGCCTGTTGGACCGTCTGGATTCGCGCCGTTTCGCAAGCGGCCTGAAACGCCGCCTCGGATGTCTCGCGATTGGATTGGAGTTCGAGCAGCGACCGCGCAGAGGCGATTCCTTCCGAAGCCAGCGGTCGCAGTTTGGCGATCAACTGATTGGCCAGGCTCCGCTTCGAATAAGAAGCCAGGATTGCTTCTCGATACTCCCCCAGGGGTTCGTTCTCAAACTCGGTGAGTAAGGTCGGGACCTCAACCGATTCCTTAAGTCGCGCGAGCAATCGCGACAGATTCTTCTGTGTTGTTGTCGCCAGCTCGCGATTACGTTCCGCAATTTGCTCCTCGGCGATGTACAGCAACACTTCCGCACGGCGTTGACCGATCTCGGGACTTTCCACGACGGCTACGACCTGTCCTGCGGTCAGGCGATCTCCCGGACGGACGAACAATTCGCGGATGACGCCTTCCGTCGCTAATCGCAATTCGACATGCTTCGTTTCGTCGTAGTGAATCTGGCCAGGGACGGTACGCTCGGCTTGGAACGAACGAATCAAGGCTGGCTCGACTTTGATGCCTGCCGCTTCGATTTTCGCCGGTGTGAGTGACAACGAAGCCGGTTCGGAACCGGCCGGATCAGTTGCCGCCTCAATCGGCTTCGGCCCAGAGCCCCACGGCGAATACCAGACGATGATGCACACCGCTGCAAGAATCAGGAATGTGGTTGCGACCACAAAAAGCGAACGACTCTTCACGGGTATGCTCCCAGGCGAGGGGCCGATTTCGCGACGCCGAACGACATGCAGGGCAGAATTGCCGGGCAATTCTGCGCAGGCTAAGCCATGACGACAGACGCACAACTAAGAATGAGACCGCAGCAGTAGGGAATCCGGCTTCGCTCAGCACAGACAGACGCTGAGGATTTGCTGCTCGCTATGGCATCTCAGATACGTACCCAGAAATTCGTCCGTGGAGTGAACGGACGGGACGCGGCATGACGAGACCTTTGGCTGATCCATCCGATCCCAGACGGCCGTGTTAACATCAACATGCCATGACGTTCCGGCGGCAATGATTGCTGGATCAAATTCAACGGGTGTACTTGGAGAAGGCGCATTGTCTTCGGACGTTGAAGACGATGTCTGACCCCATGGTGGTAAGGCGAGGTGCCAGTGCCAGCCGAGCGGTTCTGCGTGAGGAGTGGCCAACGACTCCGAATGGAAGTGCTGGATGTGATCCACAAGCTCGACATCATCGAGGGCGTGGGCATGCATCCACGGAACTGGCGCGTGCCACAGGGAGAGAAGACACGCCAACCGTAGCGTCGTGAAGACGGCTCGTCTCACATCGAAGGTCGGCACGACGGCACCCATCGGATGACTTGGATCACACATGTTTCGAAGCTACCCCGAATGGTAACCCCTTCGACAAGGCATCGTCAATAAAGCTTCTTGTCCAATGTCGAGGAAGACAGATTCCGGAGTGATTCAGCCGATAGGATCGGGCCAATGTCATTTGACAGTTTGCACGATCGCGAGAACGGCGAAGAGTCTCGCCTTCCTACAGCCATCGATCGACTCATGGACATGCTAGCGATCGACAGATAAAACACTCATAAATACTAAATTACATTCTCGCAACTCGCGAGTAGATAGAAGTGCCAGCATCGCCAGTCCATCGGTAGACTCGCGGGCATGGACGCGAACCGACGCTTGATCATTCGCATGACAGCGGCAGGAATCCTGAGCGCCGTGTGGATCGCGGGCTATGTCTCTTGTTCTGCGCTGGGAGTAATCCCGCAAATGGGGCAGCAGAGCTGGGATGCCTTCGTTGACACAATGTTACCCCTGCTGATCATCTGGCTGTTCGCGCTGTCGCCGACATCGTGAGAGATTTGTTGGGAATAGCGGAAGGTCGAGGGACGATTGGCTCCATATTATTGGAGCTTGGATTGTGCCGAAACTGCTTGAATTTCCTCATCCGGGAAGTTGAACTCGTAGGGGATTGTTGTCACTGGTGGCGTTTGCGCAGCAGTTCCTCCGGCAAAGCCAGAATCTCCACGGCGATTTCCGCCACGATCGCGCGCCCTTTGGTGAGCCAGGCTGCGGCAAAGGCCCAGGTCGCCAGCCACTCCATCCAGAAAAGGAAGTGATACTTGTTGAGCCAGGTTTTCCATTCGCTGGGAACCACGAACAGCTGCGTTCCCATCGCCGCGAGACTGAATAGAATTGCGACACCACTGGTCCTGTAGATGAAATCCCGTTGGGCTTCGTGCGGAGCGAGTTCGCGCTTCTCCGGCTGATGACTCGGAAAGTGATACAGGGAATAAAGCGCCAACGTCAAAAAGAAGGCCACTCCGCTGACCAGATGGAGATAGCCGGCGATCGATCGCTGGTCGAGCGGATCCCGATTCGCATCAAGAGGGAAAAAGGCCACCCCTAACGCCGAAAGACAACCGAAGTTGGCCGTCCAATTTTCAATCCAGTCGTAGCCCCGATAGCAGAAGAGGAAAATTCCCACGGCGCACATCGCTCCCACAAATCCGTCGCGCAGTGCCGTGTGGTAATACTGACT
>DASRYX010000546.1:0-7269 GCA_035686985.1 Planctomycetaceae bacterium
TTCGGAATCGTCGAGACCGAATCGCATGCGGAGAATGGTCGCTTCGCGCGGGTCCATCTCATCGAGCATCCGAGTAACGTGCTTGAGGCTGTCGTGATCGAGCAGTTCGTCATCCGGCGCTTTGGTCCGCGCGTCGGCGACCATATCGCTCATCGTCCAGCCGCCGTCATCGTCATCCGACTGCGGCGTGGTGTTGTAGAGCTGGATGGCCTTGCGGACGATGCTGAGCTTCTTCTTCGGCAGTTGCAGTTCTTTCGCAACTTCGTCCTGTGTCGGCGGCCGTCCGAGTTCGTCCTCCAGCTTCGCCGTCGCACGACGCCATTTGGTCAGCAGTTCGACCATGTACGCGGGGATGCGAATCGTCTTGCCGGAGTTGATGAGTGCCCGTTTAATGGACTGCTTGATCCAGTAGCTGGCGTAGGTGCTGAACCGCGTATTCATCTCCGGGTCGAAGCCTTCGACCGCACGGAGCAGGCCGAGGTTACCCTCTTCGATAAGGTCCTGTAGCGGCAGGCCTTTGTTGGAATAAGCCCTGGCAATATTCACTACGAGACGCAGATTCGCGCGGACCATGCGGTCCCGCGCCTCCTTCTCGCCATCCTGAATCCGGTAGGCGAGTTCCTTCTCTTCTTCCGCGGTCAGGAGCGCCGTCTCGTTAATCTCCCGGAGATACGTCTCCAGCGGAGCTTGAACGGCCGCGGACGTGGCGCGGGGTCGAAGTGTTTTGCGCATCGAAAGCCGCCGGTCCTGGAATGAAGGCTACTCGTGAAGCCTGCCTCGAGCAGCACGGACAACGCCGCCGCAACACCCGAGTCAGGCGTGTGAGAGTAGATATCGACCGGGGACCGGCAGAATTTGCGTGTTCTCGACGAGTGGCCAAAAAACTTGTGGGAGAGGCTCGGCAAGCTGCGCAAAGATAACGGCCGTCCGGTTTGTACCGAACGGCCGTCAAAGTTTTCTCGTCTTATAACAACCGCACGATCCGAGGTTTCAGGAGGCTGTTCCTCGCAGAACCGACCGATTCGATTCTGCGAGTCACGCTTTCCAGTCGGATGGTGCCATCGGGCGGTTAGCCCTCGGAACCTTCCCCTTCGGGTGCATTTTCACCACCCATGGAGAACAGCGGTCCAGAGCTGCCTTCGGTTCCACCCTTGAGTTCCGTCCGCGGCTTGGGAGCGGCGGCCGCTTCCTTCTCCTTGGCTTCCATCGCCTGGATTTCCGCAGCACTCTTGCGGCTCAGGCCAATCTTCCGCTCGGCCGGATCGATCCGCAGAATCCGTACTTCCAGATCCTGACCGACTTTGACGAGACCTTCCGGATTCTCGACCTTGTGGTCAGCGAGTTCGGAGATGTGGAGCAAGCCTTCCAGTTCCGGTTCGAGTTCGACAAAGACGCCGAAGTTGGTGATCTTCGTGACCTTGCCTTTGACGAGTTCGCCCGGCTGGTACTTCGTCGGGATGTGGGTTTCCCACGGATCTTCGGCAAGCTGCTTGAGACCGAGGGCGATCCGCTTCCGTTCTTGGTCGACGCTGATCACCTGGCAGGTGATTTCGTCGCCCTTCTTCAGCATTTCGTTGGCATGGCTGATCTTGCGCGTCCACGACATATCGCTGACGTGCAGCAGGCCGTCGACACCTTCTTCGAGTTCCACAAACGCACCGTAGTTGGTGAGATTGCGGACGGTGCCGGTGACGGTCTGCCCGGGCGGATAGCGCTCGGCGACCTGATCCCACGGATTCGGTTGGGCCTGCTTCATGCCCAGCGAGATTTCCTGCTTTTCCTTGTTGATGCCCAGCACCACCACTTCGACTTCGTCGCCGGGGTTCACCAGTTCCGAAGGATGGTTGACGCGCTTAGTCCAGGACATTTCGCTGATGTGCACGAGGCCTTCGATGCCGTCTTCGAGTTTGACGAACGCACCGTAGGACATCACGTTGACGACTTCGCCCTTGATCTTCGTGCCGACGGGGTACTTCCCTTCGACATCGGTCCACGGGCTGCGTTCTTTCTGCTTGAGGCCGAGGGCGATCTTTTCGCGATCGCGGTCGACGTGCAGAATCATGACTTCGAGTTCGTCGTCGATTTTCACCATCTCGCTGGGATGACCGATGCGGCCCCAGCTCATATCGGTGATGTGGAGCAGACCGTCGATGCCGCCGAGGTCGACGAACGCGCCGAAGTCGGCGATGTTCTTGACGATCCCCTTGCGGACGGTCCCTTCCACGATTTCGGCGAGGAGGTTTTCCTTGAGCTTCTGGCGTTGTTCTTCGATGAGCTTCCGGCGCGAGACAACAATATTCCGGCGGGATTCATCGATCTTGAGGATCATACATTCGATCTCGCGACCGATGTAATCGCCGATGTCCGGTGGACGGCGGATATCGACCTGGCTGGCCGGCAGGAAGACGTTCACGCCGATGTTGACGAGCAGACCGCCCTTGATCTTGCGCTGCACCATGCCCTTGACGATATCGCCTTCGGCCTTGGAGCTGACAATGTCTTCCCACTGACGGATGCGGTCGGCTTTGCGCTTCGAAAGCAGAATCAGGCCGAATTCGTCTTCGATTTCTTCGAGCAGCACGGCGACTTTATCGCCGGCTTTCGGGATGGTTCCCTGTTCCCATTCGTCGAGCGGAACGATGCCTTCGCTCTTGTAACCGATATCGATGAGGACTTCGTCCCCTTCGACGCGCACCACGGTCCCGTCGATGATCGAGTTGACGTCGACTGCGCCGCCGGGGGAGGAGATGTAGAGATGCTCGAGGCTTTCATCCTCGGCGTGCTCGATGTCGGCGAAGGCGGTGCCAAACGCCGCTACCAGTTCGTCGTCATCAACATTGAATTCACGAATGAGGTTCCGATCGACCATGCGTCAAAACTTTCCCGACGACGGTGAGTTCTCGGTCGCGATCGGAATAGAGGCCGATCGCCCATGAGAGCGGGGACGTCGTCGAATCGCATTTCCAGAAGCGATTCGCCCCGAAAACAGAGGAAACCATCATGGCGAGAAGGCAACGCCTTCCCCGACAACCACTTTGGAAGACGCGGAGTTTAGCAGAACTCGCTCTAAGTTGGCTAGTCTGGCCAGTGAACAGTTTTTCCGGCTCCGCGGTTTGCTCCGTTATGTCACGAGGAACCTCGCAGCGGCATGGCGCGAGCCGGCTGGTCTTTGGCTGCCGTTCATTGGGACCGATCGATATGATGCAGCTCTCTTCCCGGTTTTTGAACCGTCTTCCCATGTGACGAGAAAACAAGAGTATGGACCGAACCTGGATGATCGCGGCACTCTGCGTGAGTGCTTTTCTCAGCGGATCGGTGGCGTTTGCTGCGGACGGTATGCAGTACCCACTGGCACTTGCGGTGGGAAAGGATGGCCGGATCTTCATCGCCGATCGCGATCTCCCCGGCGTGTGGCAGTTCGCGGACGGCAAGCTGTCGATCTATTTTCAGGGCGAGAAGAAGTTCCGGACGCCGCTCAACGCTGTGCGGTGCCTCGCGATTGACGCTGACGGCAAGTTGCTCGCGGGGGACTCGTCAACCCGCGAAGTCTACCGGTTCGATGACGCCGGGAAGCCGCAGCCGCTGACCAAGGGTTACGTCGGCATCCCGATGACGCTTGCGGTCACGGCCGATGGTTCCATCCTGGCTTCAGACATCGAAATCCAACGGATTGTGAAAATCCCGGCAGCCGGGGGCGAACCGGAAATCATGACGGAACTGGCGGCAGTGCGCGGGATGGCGGTGGATCGTGATGGCCGCGTGTGGGCGGTGTGTCATGGGAAGGACGCCGTCATCCGTTTCTCACCCGATTTCAAAGAGCGCGAAGTGGTCGTCAGCGGACGGCCGTTCCAGTTCTCGCATCATCTCGTCTTCGACGGTGCCGGTACCCGATTTGTGATTGACGGGTACGCGAAAACGCTCTGGAAGATCGACGGAAGCGAAGCCAAAAAGTTTGCGTCCGGCGATCCGTGGAAGAATCCGGTCGGCCTCGCGTGGAGTGAAGCGACGGGGCTGATCGTCGCGGACCCGCATCAGAAAGCCGTGTACTCGGTCAGCGCCGAGGGGAAAGTCGCGCAGATCATTCCGGTGCCGTGACGCTCGCGGCTCTAATCGGTAGTAGGAATTACGACGCGCGGTGTTGCGGCAGCGGGGTTTTCATCACGTCACCGAACGGCGGCAGCCGCGTGGAAGAGGAACCGCGGCGGATGATCGACGAAGACGGCGGCGGGGCCTCGCAGTAAGGGCAAACCTCGCTGTAGATGATCTTCCGGCATTTCGGGCATTCATGCACGCCGTGAACGGGTTCGTTCGTTTTCAGTCGCATCAGCACAACATAGGCAAACGTAAACAGCGTGAAGCCGCTCATCAGCACCGCGGAGAGCATGTTTCGCGGTCCGAGAAAGAACAAGGCGGCCGCAATGACGGTCGTCGCGCAGAGCGAATAAACGCCGATTTCAATCCAGCGGGCCCGGTTGGCCCGGGCACGGCGCACGTCGTCGGAAACCTGGCGATCTAGACGCTCGCGGAGCACGTCGAGCTTGAGTCGGTCCAGATCGACGAGTAGCCCCTCGTCGGCCTCTACGGCGGTCAGCAACCGCTGCACGCTGTCCAGGACACGATAGCAGTCGTCATCGGTCAGTTCGCTTTGATGCGCCCAGCGATTGCGGAACTCGCGGAGTTCGCTGACGAGGCTGCGTTCGAAGAGACCGAGCCGTTGCCGGAACGCAGTGTTCCATTGATCCCACATCACCGTCAGAACGGCTTGCGCGTCCCATTCGGGCAGCGGCAATTGTGCGAGGACCGCCGCAGCGCGATCCTGCCGGAAGCTGTTCCGCGCGGCGTCGATCCAGTCGTTGCCGAAGGCCTCGCGCATCTGCTGCGCGAAGAAGGGGGCGAGCCCTTCCGTCAGCATTTCCAGCGCACGGCCAGTGGTGTGGTGAAGATTCGGCACGGGGACCCGCTCCGCGCATGTGGTAGATCTACCCGGCAGTGTAAAGGCGGGGGCAAGACGATGGGTTGTCGGAACAGACTATTCCGCCGGGAAATTGGCGGGGCGAGTCGCGGTTGTAGCGATTTTGACATCCGCGATCACAGGCCGATGATCGCTCGCGGAGGTCCATCCGTGACGGCACGCGTTCACCGTGACATCGTCACGGACCCAGAGAAAGTCGAGCTGCAGCATCGGGATTGGTACGGGCCAGGTGGGACGATAGCCGCGGCCGGCGACTTCGAACGCCGACCGGTAACGGGCGCGCAGAGTGTCGAACCAGACAGACTCCGGCGGCGTGTTGAAATCTCCCATCACAACATGCGGTGCAGTGGGGCGCTCTTCCAGAATCTGTGTCAGATTCCGGAGCGGCTCGGCGCGGCCGTAGCTGAGATGGCTGACGATATCGACAACCGCAACGTGCACATGCTCCGCACCGTGTTCAATGCGGGCCAGTGCCACTTCGCTGTGGCGACCGATCGACTTCACTTCGACGTCATGGATGGGGCCGCGCGAAATCAGCAGCATCTGCGGACGCGGGCAGACGACGTGATAAT
Organism: Planctomycetaceae bacterium; assembly: GCA_035686985.1. GTDB lineage: Bacteria > Planctomycetota > Planctomycetia > Planctomycetales > Planctomycetaceae > DSVQ01. The sequence goes on from DASRYX010000546.1 coordinate 5,545, forward strand.
CGGCCAGTTCCCGTCGCCACTCGACCTGTTCGAGTTCGTAGGTGGTTCCAGCTTCCACGACACCAATCACATCGGCGTCCCATGTGCGGATGATCTCCGCCGCAGCGCGCACACCGCGTGGTAAATGCGCCGCGTTCCAGAGCGCGATGCGCAGCGTGGGCACTGACGATGTTCCGGTTCCCGCACTCCATCGAACATCGTGGCTCAGCGTCCAGAGCAGACACGCCGAAGCCGCGACAACCGTCAGGCGGAACTCGCGTCTTGATAAACGCCGCGCTGCCAAGGCCGCGAGGATCGTGAACGCCGTCAGCAGCGGACGGGGCAGGGCGTAGAAGACGACGGCCGTCGGAGCCTGCCACGCATCCCGCAGCAGAAAGTGCAGTCCCACGCCGACGGCACTCACGAGCAGCAGCGACCAGACGACGGCTCTCCGCCGCCACGAAACCACCGGTTCTGGCACGGGCGCGGTCACGCGAGAAGATCCGTGACCACCTGGCCGTGCACGTCGGTCAGACGGAAGTCACGTCCGGCGAAGCGGTAGGTCAGCCGCTCGTGATCAAAGCCCATCAGATGCAGCATGGTCGCGTGCAAGTCATGCACGGAGACCTTCTTGTCGACCGCCTGGAAGCCGAAGTCGTCGGTGGAGCCGTAGACTTGTCCGCCTTTCACGCCGCCGCCGGCGAGCCAGCAGGTAAAGCCATGGTGATTGTGATCGCGGCCATTGATCTTGCCGGCATTGGACCCGGCTTGCGGTAATTCAACGGTCGGCGTGCGGCCGAACTCACCGCCCCAGAGAATCAGCGTGTCGTTCAGCAGACCGCGCTGTTTCAGATCCTTCAGGAGCGCGCCGAGCGGCTTGTCCAGTTGTCCCGCGAGCCGGCGGTGATTGACTTCGATGTCGTCGTGATTGTCCCACGGCTGGCCTTCACCGTGCCAGAGTTGCACGAAGCGCACGCCGCGTTCCACCAGCCGCCGCGCGATGAGACATTGCCGGGAATGCAGGCCCTCGCCATACATTTCGTGGATGTGCTTGGGTTCCTGCGACAGATCGAAGGCGTCGGTCGCTTCCATCTGCATGCGATAGGCAAGTTCGAACGACTGGATCCGCGCTTCCAGCGCGGGGTCTTCGCCGCGGGCCTCGGCATGTTGACGGTTCAATGCCTGCAGCAGATCGATCTGTTTCCGCTGTTCGGGTTTGGGAATGGAATCGTTGCGGATGTTCTCGATCAGCTTTTCAATCGCGGTGTGCTTCGTGTCGATATGGGTTCCCTGAAACGCACCGGGCAGGAACGCAGAACGCCAGTTCTGGGCCCCGGTGATCGGCAGCCCGTTCGCGCACATCGAGATGAACCCAGGCAGATTCTGGTTCTCCGTTCCCAGTCCGTAGGTGACCCAGGAGCCAAAGCTGGGGCGGACGAGCGTGTTGTCGCCGCAGTTCATCAGCATCAGGCTCGGCTCATGGTTCGGCACGCTTGCATGCATCGAGCGGATGACAGCGATGTCATCGATCGATTGCGCCGTGTGTGAGAAGAGCTCGCTGACTTCGATGCCGCTCTCACCGTATTTCTGGAACTTGTACGGACTGCCGAACGCGGCGCCGGTCTTGCGTTCGGTGCGCAGGTTTTCCGTCGGCAGCGCCTTGCCGTGATATTCATTCAGCTTCGGTTTGGGGTCGAAGGTGTCGACGTGCGACGGACCGCCGTTGCAGAAAATGTGAATGATCTG
>DASRYX010000547.1:0-4736 GCA_035686985.1 Planctomycetaceae bacterium
CAGATGCTGCCCAAGCGATCCGGGCAGGAAGTGCTGCGGGAGATCCGTCAGGCCGGCGTGATGTGCCCCGTGGTCTTGCTGACGGCATTGGGCGGCGTCGAAGATCGGGTGACCGGCCTCAACTCCGGCGCCGATGACTACATCGTCAAACCGTTCGAGTTCCCGGAACTGCTGGCGCGCATCCACGCCGTCGTCCGGCGGACGCAAACGCGTCCCACCCCCATCCTGAAAGCAGGCGAGCTGGTTCTGGATCTCACCACCCGCCGGGTGACGCGCGAAGGTCAGGAAGTCGAATTGACGCCCATCGAGTTCAGCTTGCTGGAACTGCTGATGCGGTACGCCGGCCAGGTGGTGACCCGAAAAATGCTCTGCGAGCACATCTGGGGATTCAACTGGGATGGCACGACGAACGTGATCGAAGTGCATATCAACCGGCTGCGGGGCAAACTCGACCGGGACCGTCCCGAGTCGCTGATCAAGACGGTCCGGGGGCGTGGTTATGCCGTCGCTGCTGCAGACGCTTAGCCGCAGTTTCCGCACGATCCGCGTGCAGCTGACGACATGGAATACGTTCGTTGTGCTGCTGGCGGTGGTTGTCGCCCTGATCGCGGTGCGGGAGAAACTGCGTCTCTCGCTCCTCGAAGAAATGGACATGATCCTCAATGATGAGGTGAAGGAGCTGATTCTCTCGATCCAGCGCGAATACCCCGACCTGGACGCCATCCGACAGGCGATTGAGCAGAAGGCCGAAAGTCATCGCGAGCGCGGCTGGCATATCCGCTGGCTGGACCGGGACCGGAAAACGCTGTGGGTCGGCCCGCCCGAGAATTCTCCCGACGCCCCCCTCTCGCAGGAAGTCGGTCAACTGGGAGACGCCATCGTCTGGGGTTCGCCTTACTACCACGCGGTCGAGCGGGAAGTGAAGCTGCCCAACGTGCCGCGTTATTACTTGCGCGTCGGCACCAAAACCGAGTTTATTGCCCGGGATGTCACCCGGTTGACGCAACAACTGATCGGTGTTGGTTTCCTGCTGATGCTGCTGGCACCGCTCGGCGGATTCCTGCTGGCTGACCGGGCGCTGGCGCCCGTGCAACAGATCATCGCGACCACCGAACGGCTGCGACCCAGCCAGCTCGATGAGCGTCTGACCGTCCGCGGCGTCGGGGACGAGCTCGATAAACTCGCCGAAAAAATCAACCATCTGCTGGACGAAATCGCGGAACATCTCAAACGCAAGCGCGATTTCGTCGCCAACGCCGCACATGAGTTACGCACTCCGGTCACGGCGATTCAAAGCTCGGTCCAGGTGGCCCTCGAACGACCACGGTCGCAGGCAGAATATGAAGACCTGCTCTGCCTGATCAACGACGAATGCCGCCATTTGGGCCAGCTGGTCAATCAGCTGCTGCAGCTCGCCGAAGCCCAGAGTGAGGTGCTGCGAGTCTCGTTTGCGGCCGTTCAGCTGGAAGACGTGCTGCCGCGCATCGTGGATATGATTGCCCCCGTCGCGGAAGATCGCGGCGTTGCGATTCATCATGAGATCCGGCAGCCCGCGACCATCAACGGAAACCGCCAGACGCTGCGGCAGCTGATGACGAACCTGATTGAGAACGCGGTGAAATTCACGCCGTCGGGAGGCCGCGTCGACGTCACTCTGGAGTCTGATCCGAACACGCACACGGCACGGATTATCGTCGCCGACACGGGAATCGGGATCGCGGAGGAAGATCTGCCGCGGATCTTCGACCGGTTTTATCGCGTGGACAAGAACCGCGTCCGCAGTGACGAATCGCAGGGGAACGGTCTGGGTCTCAGCATCTGTCAGGCGATTGTCTTCCAGCACCGCGGGGCGATTCGTGTGGAAAGCACGCCGGGAAAGGGAACGCGGTTCATCGTCACCTTCCCGCTGCTCACTCCGACGAAGAATTGACCGCAATTCGTTTGCGGGATGGCAACGCCTGTGGCATTTCATCTGCCCGCTGATTACGCTGCTGAGCAGGTGAGCGGCGGAGCCGTCGCCGTCATTCCAGGGACGATTTTCGCACTTTCCTGCAGGCGATGCATTCGGCATGGCGACCGGTTCTTTGATTTCGTTTCGCTCCGCTCCGGCAGATTTCGATTCCCTCAGCGATGCGGAGTTCCTGCAGTCTCTGGTGTGGACCCGCACGGCACCAAAAGAGCTTGTCGACGCCGCACGGCTGGGACAGCCAGCCCGGTTTCTGCGCGTGTGGCGAACGCGCGTCAAAGAACTGCGACGCGGCGGCTCGCCGAAAGCGCTGCAGTCGTTGTGGTCGCTTCCGACAGTCACCGATCCCGGACTGGAGCAGGCCCTCGCGCCGCTGCGACCGAACAAGTCGCGAAGTCCGTCACGACGCACCGCGATTCACCCGAAAGCCAGCTGGACCGAACGGATTGCCCCGCTCGCGAATTGGCTCACCGTCGCCGAGCATTGGGCGGAAGCGGTTCCCGCGATCCTGGTGTGCGGCTTGGAATTGCTGGCGACTTCGGCCGCCGCGTTGCCCGTCGAAACACTGTGGCCGCTCTTCCGCCGCGTTCTCACCGCGGCTTTGCAGCACCGGACATCACCCGCACTGATTGGCGCACCACCGGATGTGCTGCTGCAGCATCAAGGCGAAATTCCGTACTGCGCCGGATTGCTTTTCATTGATGTACTGGGAGCCACTGAGGTTCTGCGACGCGGCCAGAAAGCCTTGCAGAAGGAGCTCCCCGCGCGCGCCGACAACGACGGCACCGTGCATGCCGAGATCGCCGGCCGGTTACCCCTCTGGCTGGCCCCGCTGCTGCGCTGCACGGCCTGGGCGGAAGCCTTTCAGGCGGAATTGTGGGATGTTGATGATCGGGCGCTGTTGAACGATGTCTGCGAGCGCACCCTGGCGTTGTGCCGGGCCGATGGACGCCTCGCCCTCACCAACGGACTGGCCGTCGATCCGCTGCCGGTATTGAGTTCCGCGGCCGAGTTGTTCCGCTGGACATCGACGAATCCGTCGTTGAGCTGCCTCAAGAACCTGCATCGCCATGCGGCCGGTGAAAAAGCCGCCCGGCCGCTCCTCGGCGGCGGGCTCGTCATGCCGTCCAATCAATCCGACTGGGCCCGCTTCGCCGTGCTTCGTTCGGACTGGTCGGCGACCGCGGACACGGTTGCGGTCGCGCATCACGAGCCGTTGCCGCAACTCGATGTGACCATCAGCGGCCAACCGCTCATTCACGGTCCGTGGGGGATGCAGCTCCGGATCGGCGAGACGCAGATCGAGCTCGCTGAAGAATGGTCGTGCGTCTGCTGGGAAACGGATCCGGAAGCCGACTATGTCGAGCTGCAGATGTGCGGACCGGGCAAGCTGCGCGTCGAACGGCTGATCCTGCTTTCCCGCACGGATCAGTTCCTGTTCCTCGCCGATTCCATCAGCGGCGTGAAGAACGAACGAATCGAGTACTCCGCGGAGCTCCCGCTCGTCCCCGGCCTGACCGCCTCCACGGAAACGGAAACGCGGCTGTGGCAATTAAGAAGTCCGCGCAGCCGTGTCCGTGTGATTCCGCTCGGTCTACCCGCCGAGCGGGTTCACAGCACGCCGCATGACTTTACCATCAGCGACCGGGCGATCCAGATGCGGCACATTGGTGTCGGTCGCGGTCTGCTCGCCCCGGTTGTGTTCGACTGGCATCCCAAACGGCGGACCGCGCCGGTGGACTGGAAACCGCTGACGGTCACCGAAGAAAGCAAGATTCTTCGGCCCGATCAGGCCGCAGGGTATCGACTCCGGATCGGTGCGGCCCAGTGGCTGTTCTACCGCAGTCTGCAATCCACGGGGATGTCCCGCGCGGTGCTCGGTCACCACACGTTCAACGAAACCGTCATCGCCCGGTTTGATAAGCAGGGTGACACCGAACCCTTGCTGATGATCGCTGGTCCGGAGTGACATCGCGGAGGGACGTTCATGTCCGATTCGTCCTCCGTTGAAGAACACGCCGCGTTGCAGCATCGGGTGGATGATCTCGAGTTGCTGACCTGCCGCTGCGCGCATGAACTGCAAGGTTCGCTGGTCACCATCGCCGGCTATCTGAAAGGACTGCCGGAACAAGCCCGCGCCGGACGGTGGCCCGGATTTGACGCGGATTTCCAGCGCGTGACGTGTCTGGTGGAGCAGCAGCGACGGCGGCTCGACAGCGTTCTGCGACTTCTGCGCAGCGAATCACGGTCCGAACCCGCGCAAGCTCTCTCGCTCAAAGCCCTAGTGCAAGATGTGGTCGCCGAATTCGAGTCAGAGTGCCCGGCCGATCACGTGCGCGTGACCGTCGGCGACGGTGCTTTGTCCGTGCGCGGACGTCCTGCTGAGTTGCGGGATGTTCTGCACAACCTGCTGGAAAACGCAGCGAAATTCGCGGTGAATCAGGAAGGGTGCGTTAATGTCGAGATCACGTTTCACCGGGCCGAAAACGACTTGATCGTTCGGTTTCGCGATGACGGACCGGGAATCCCTACCGCCGACCGCGACCGCGTCTTTGAGCCCTTCGTCCGGCTGGGAACCGCACCGTCGGGCAGCGGCCTCGGCCTGTATCTCGTCAAACGAATCATCGCGGCACATCACGGACGCGTGTGGATCGAGGCCCCCGCAAGCGGTCCGGGAACCGTCGTGTGCTTCACGCTGCCCGTGGCGGAATGATCAGTCGCTCTTCTTCTTCGGCAGCGCGACGGAGTAGAGCATCGTCACCGAGCCGAT
>DASRYX010000548.1:0-2920 GCA_035686985.1 Planctomycetaceae bacterium
TGCCGGGCATCAAGACTACTTGCCGGCAACCGAGAAGCGGTGGACCGTGGTCTGCTTGTAGGTTTCGCCCGGCTTCAACACGGTCGTCGGAAACTCGGGCTGATTCGGCGAATCGGGGAAGTGCTGGGTTTCGAGACAGAACGCTCCGTGCTTGTCGGCGTTGCCCGTCTCGGGAGTCCCGGCAAGAAAGTTGCCGGTGTAGAACTGAATGCCCGGTTCCGTGGTGAGGATCTCTATCACCCGGCCCGATTGCGGGTCGACGGCCTTCGCCGCCAGACGCAGTTCTCCCGGCGTGCCGTTGACGACCCAGCAATGGTCGTAGCCGCCGTGACCGTTGACCGGTTCGGCGATCCGTTCGCCGATCTTGTGCGGCGTGAGAAAATCCATCGGCGTCCCGGACACCGCGGCGAACTCACCGGTGGGAATCCCGGCTTCATCGACGGGAAGATACTTGTCGCAATTCAACGTCAGCTCGTGATCCAGAATCTTCGACATCGGATCACCGGACAGATTCCAATAACAATGATTCGTGAGATTCAACACCGTCGCCTTGTCGGTCGTCGCGGTGTAGTCGAGCGTCAACTCGTTCTTGTCATTGAGCGTGTAGACCACATTGACTGTCAGCGCGCCGGGATAGTTCTCTTCACCATCGGGGCTGACATAGGTGAACTTCACGCCGACGGCATCCGCGTTTTCGATCTTTTCATGCTGCCAGACGCGCTTGTTGAAACCGACCGTGCCGCCGTGGAGATGGCTCGGCGAGTTATTCGTCGCGAGCTGATAGGTTTCCCCGTCGAGCGTGAATTTGCCGTTGGCGATGCGGTTCGAATACCGTCCGCAGATGCCGCCGAAGTACGGTGCATTTGCGAGATAGCCGTCGAGGTCGTTGAATCCCAGCGTGACGTTCGCCGCCTTGCCGTTCTTATCGGGCACATTGACCGCCGTGACGGTCGCTCCGAGGTTGATCAGCCCCACGCGCATGCCGTTGCGGTTCGACAGGCTGTAATGCACGATCTCCGCACCGTCCGGCGTTTTGCCGTAGGGTTCCGATTGAATGGTCAACATGGTGGTGTCCTCGGTAGCGCTCGGCGGTTCGGTTGGAGACTGCGTGACCTTCGGGGGCGTGTTCGACGGTGCCGTCGCATCGCAACCGGCGAGCCCACTGATCAGGACCACCGTTAAACCCCAATGCTTCGAAATCATCAGTTTGCGCATCACGTCACCTTGAAGAGCACGACGGTCACGCGGACCGGATGCGAAAGAAAGTTCTCGCGGTGCCGTATCTTGCGGAGACACCGCGCATGAAATCAAGGGACAGCGACGCGCGGGTTTTGCCGATTTTGACGGTGGTGCGCGGCTAAAAATCTGTTGCGTCAACGGGCCGATGTCGGCACACTGAAATTGTCCGGGTTTCCTCCAACACCTTGCTCCGCGATGACGTAAGTCTTTCCGGAGCACACGATGAAACAGGTCATGACCCGTCCTGAGCTGGATGTTCAGACGCAGGAGACGCTGGCGGGAGTCGGGAACGAGGCTCTCCTCGTGGAAGAGGCGCGCCGTGGCAACACCGCCGCCTTCGGAGAACTGGTGCTGCGCTACGAGCGGCGACTGCTCCGGGTGATTGGCCAGTTCGTCACCGATACGGTTCAAGCCGAAGACCTGGCCCAGGAAACGTTCATCCGGGCGTTCCAACGGCTGAACCAGTTCGATCCGTCGCGGCGTTTCGGCCCGTGGTTGTTTCGGATTGGCGTGAATCTGACGCTCGACTATCTTCGCCGGCGAAAACGGCGGGGATGGTGGGCCCTGTTCACGGACTCGACCGGAGATCGCGCGCCCGATCCATCGTGTGGCGACCCGCGGGAGACACTCGACCTGACGCAGGAAGTGCAACGGGTGCTCGAACAGCTCCCGGAAAACTATCGCACGGTCCTCGTCCTTCGCGACCTGGAAAACTTTTCGACCTCGGAAATCGCCGCAATCCTGAATCGCAAAGAGGCGACCATCCGGTGGCGTCTCGCGGAAGCCCGCATGCGGTTTCAGGAGTTGTGGACCAAACGCATTAACCGGACCGGCGGCACCGCTCGCGTCGCCGATTTCGACGATACGACGAAGACACAGTTTCCCGCCGAGGAAAATGGCAGGCATTGAGACTCGACCACAGCCGCCGCTGGGATGGTGTGGCGAGTGTGGATGGGAATGGGGATTGGAATGGATTGTCGGCAGATGGAGCCGTTGTTGGCCTTGTCAGTAGGCCAGGACTTGCCCGATGGCGAATGGGAACGGACGGTCACGCAGCACATGCAGCAGTGCCCGGCCTGCCGGGAACGGCGTCAGGCGTTGGCGATGTCGCGTTCTGTGCTGCAGGACGCCCAGCCGGTGGCCCGCATCCGGGGAGGCTTATGGCCGCGGGTGGCGATGCGGATCACGTCCAGCAACCGCCGCCCCCTCGCCCACTTTAATGTCTGGGTGCCCACGGCCGTCGCCGCCCTGGCGTGTACGGTGCTGGTCACGGTCGCCGTGGTCGAAATCCAGAAGAAGGTGAGCCCGCAGACCCCGATCATGGTCCGCGCGCTGTCGGCACCGTCCCGGAATCTCTTCGTCAGTGACCCCGCGTTCTCGAAATCGCACGGGCAACTGATCGACGCGGAAGACATCGCCGCGTGGCAGCAGACGCAGGGTGATACCCCCCGCCCGGTGCGCTATCAGCCCGATCCGTAACGGCCGCGGTTGCTGTCAACCGCCTTCCTGCGGCCGCTTGCTCCACTCGGTCAGCCCCTTCGCTTCGAGATGCTCGAAATCGGGCGCGGTGAGGATCGGCGATTGCACACCCGTTTCCGGGTTCGTTCCCAGCTGATCCTTCAACTGCCCGGCGAATGCGGCCACCAGTCCGTTCCACGATGCGAGCTGTTGCCGCAGTTGT
>DASRYX010000549.1:0-1541 GCA_035686985.1 Planctomycetaceae bacterium
GACACCGGCGTGCGGAACTCCGGCCCGTCGGTCACGAACGTGTGGAATTCGCCATTCTCGCCGCACGGATCAATGCCCGCGGGCAAGCGGCTGACGAATTCCGCATTGTACGCCGTTCCGACAGATTCGCGACCCAATCGGGCATCGGCGCAGCAGATCCGCGCGCGATAGCCGGCCGCAAAAAACTCGTCCGCGAGCTCCGTGGTGGAACATCCCCACAGCGGAAACACCGGCGTGATGCCGAGCCGCGCGCACAGTTCCTCGCGATAGCTGCGGATATCGCTGAGGAACAGGTCGCCGAACGCAATCGAGGTCACGCCCTGCGAACGAAACCGATCCATCGCCCGCCGGAACGCAGACTCATACACCGCGTTCGGTGGGAACGGCGGGATTTCCATCAGGACGGGATCAAACCCGAGCGATTGTACTTGTGCACACAGCAGGGAAACCGGAATCCGATGCATCGCGACGCACCGCTCGCCGGTCCACACGGTCGTGAGTAAACCCACGATCCGGTAGCGCGGATCCGCCTGCAGACGCCGCAGCATCAGCAGGCAATCCTTGCCGCCGCTCCAGCTCAGCACAATCGGTTGCGGTTCGTTCATTGACGCGATCATCCCTGCGGTGACGGACCGTGCGGTGACATCGGATGGCCGCCTTGCGGACACCGGCTGGCCGTTCCGGTGCGCTGCACCACTTCCATCGGCGGGGCCGGATACCATCGCCCGCACTGCGGACAATACAACCCCGGCACCAGTGTGTTTTTCCCCGTCTGCGGATGCTTCGCCGGGACTTTTTCCTGAATCGGCAACATCAGCGCCGTCTGCGTCGCGGTGTCGACATACACGCGCTGCGTAGTATCGACCACGGCCATCGGTTCGCGACCGCAACCGGTCATCACGACCAGGCAAACGGGCACGGCCAGCCAACGAAGAATGGCGTTACTCACGGTCGTACCATTCGTTCTGGAACTGCGGGTCTGAGACGCGGTCGCCGATGTAGCCCAGGCGGGCTTTCTGCATCTTGGCGATGTCGCCGAACCCGGGGGCCAGCCACGCGCGACCACGGGTTTCGACGTGGCCATCCAGAAACGCAACGTTCGCCGTGTCGTTATGCCGGAAGTGTACGCTGGGGAAATCCCCGAAGAACACGCCCTGCCCCATCGCCGCGGGATCACCGCCGGGAGGTTCCAGCAGCCAGTTCTCGCGCAGTTCGCTGGTGACGCAGGTGAAGTCGACGCAGAACACGCCCGCACTGTCAGCGAATACCAGCGTCTGCGTCAGCTGCATGACATCCCGCAGCTGCCGGGTCAGCGGTAACGGTGACGGCACCGCGGCGTAAGTCGGGGGCAAGTACGCCACACCCGATCCCCGCGAGAGGAAATGTCCGTTGTGGCCGTACCCCGTCGCAGGCTTGCCGAACCGCAGTGATTCCATCTGCGATGCCCCGAAGTTCGGACACTGAAATGCCTGGTAATTCGTTTCCATGAACTTGGCGAGCGGCCCGCGGGTGAAGTCGAGTTGCTTCTCCGGCAAGGGCTC
>DASRYX010000550.1:0-7284 GCA_035686985.1 Planctomycetaceae bacterium
CCTCAACTGGCCAGTGAAGCGGCGCAGCAATGGACCGGCACGTTCAACCCCCGTCCGGTCGATGCGACGCAATTGGAGGAGCTCTACCGATGTGCCTACGAGCCCGCCGTCTGATCAACGCTGCTCGCGCTTTGCCGATCACAAAATCGGCGCAGACTGCGGCCGTTATCCTGATCCTGCTCTGTTCCGCGCCGTTTGCCGCCGAACCGCTCAAAGCCCCCGATGACGCCAGCTGGTCGTCCTTCCGCAAGAACCTCGCGCAGACCGGCATCGCCAAAACGACGCTGCCGGAGAAGCTCGAACTCCTCTGGCAGATCGAGCTCGGCGAGCAGGTCGTCGCCTCAGCGGCGATTGTCGGCGAACACGTTTACATCCCGTGTCTCTCAGGCGAACTTGTGTGCGTGAGTCGCCAGACCGGCAAGACCCTTTGGACCTACAAGTCCGTCGAGAAAGTCGAACCGAACTCCTTCGCGCCCGGATTCAAATCCTCGCCGACGGTGAGCGCCACCACGGTCTATCTCGGCGATGAAGAAGGACTGTTCCATGCCGTCGACCGCGCGACCGGCAAACAGCAATGGACCTTCGAAACGGGCGGCGAGATCTATAGCTCCCCGGCCATCGTGAACGGGAGAATCATCTTCGGTTCCTATGACAACTTCCTGTACTGCCTCAACGAATCCGATGGCAAGTTTGCCTGGAAGTTTCAGACCGAAGGCTACGTGCACTGTGCCCCGGCGATCGCGGATAAGTACACGTTCATCGCCGGTTGCGACGAGCACCTGCGGATCATCGACATCGAAACCGGTATGCAGGCGAATGATCTGCCGCTGATGACGTACCTCATCGCGTCCCCCACTGTGATCGACGACCTGCTCTATGTTGGCACGTATGCCAGTGAAGTGGTCTGCGTCGACTGGCGGAAGCTCGAAGTGAAGTGGCGGTACAAGACCGGAGCCGCCGACTTCCCGTTTCATTCCTCCGCCGCGGTGACCGAGAAAACGATCGTCATCGGTGGTCGGGACAAGCTGGTCCACGCCATCGATCGAGCCACCGGCGAGAAGCGCTGGACCTTCCCCACGCGGGCCAAGATCGACAGTTCCCCGGCGATCGTCGGCGAGCGCGTCTTCATCGGCTCGAACGACGGCAACCTGTATGAACTCGGCTTGAACGATGGCAAAGAGAAGTGGAAGTTCAATGCCGGCAAACCGATCTCCGCCGGCCCCGCGATCGGCGAAGGCGTCCTCGTCATCGGCAGCGAATCCCGCGACGGCAAGGTCTACTGCTTCGGGAAGAAATAGTGTCTCCGTGACTCGGTTCGCAGGTTACAATCGGGTGTTCAAAATTCTTCATGGAGAAAAACATGACGATTGAGCAAATGCGAACCGCATACGATGCACAGCCTTTCATACCCTTTAACATTCGATTGGCAGACGGTCGCGCCATCCGGGTTCATCACCGAGAGTTTGTAATGTTGGCCCCGAGTGGACGGACGATGATTGTCCAGCAGCCGGACGATAGCTGGGACGTCATTGATCTTCTTCTCGTGACCGATCTCGAATTCGACTCGAAACCTGTCGCGGCGATGCGATAGCAAGGTTGAACAGCATGCCCCTCGAAGTCGCCGATACGACTGAAGTCGGCAGTTATTTTGTGTCGAACTATCCGCCGTTCTCGCAATGGGACCGCGCGTTTGTTCCCGAGATCCAAGCCGCGCTCGATGCCGAGCCGGATCGTTCAGTACCTCTCGGGCTGTATCTGCACATCCCGTTCTGCCGGAAGCGCTGCAAGTTCTGCTACTTCCGGGTCTATACGAACCAAAATGCCTCCGCGATTGAGCGTTATGTGAACGCTCTCGCTGCCGAGATTGATCTCGTCAGCCACAAACGCGGCGTGTCCGGACGCGAGCTCAAATTCGTTTACTTTGGCGGTGGCACGCCCTCCTATCTCAGTGCGAAACAGTTGCGGTTCCTGCGAGACTCGCTGCACAAATCCGTGTCGTGGGATCACGCCGACGAGGTCACGTTCGAGTGTGAGCCCGGCACGCTTAGTCTCGAAAAAGTCCAAACGCTCAAAGACATCGGCGTCACCCGCGTATCACTGGGCGTCGAGAATTTCAACGACGCGATCCTCGAAGAAAACGGGCGTGCGCATCTCTCGCCGGAAATCGAACGTGCTTACGGCTGGATTCAGCAGGTCGGGTTTCCGCAGGTGAATGTCGACCTCATCGCCGGGATGATCGGGGAGACCGACGACAACTGGCACAAGTGCGTCGAGCGCGTCGAGGCGATGAAGCCCGACAACATCACCATGTACCAGATGGAACTGCCGTTCAACACGCTCATCTCGAAAGACATGCGTGAGCAGGGCGTCATGTCACCGGTGGCGAACTGGCCGACGAAACGCCGATGGGTCAGCGAAGCGATCGACAATTTGCTGCCGAAGGGCTATCACGTCTCCAGCGGCAACGAACTCGTGCGCGATCCCGTGCGTGATCGGTTCATCTACCGCGACAACCTCTTCCGCGGCAACGATATCGTCTGTGCCGGGGTCTCCTCGTTCGGTCACTTCCAGGGCGTGCATTACCAGAATGTGGACGCGATCGAGGAGTATCTCTCGATCGTCGAATCGGGTCAGCTGCCGATCAATCGCGCCCTGCGACCGACGGCCCATCAGCGCCTCATTCGCGAGTTCGTGCTGCAGATGAAAGAAGGTCGCGTGCCGTTCCAGCCGTTCGTCGACAAGTTCGGCATCGACCCGCAGGAAGAGTTCGCGGAAGCCCTCGGCAATCAACAGGCGAAGGGCTACCTCACGATCGAAGACGACGCCGTCGTCCTCACCCGCCGCGGCTTATTGCAGGTCGACAGCCTCCTCACCGAATACTTCGAACCGCAACACCGCGCCGTGCGGTACACATAATGGTACTTGTAGGGCACGGCCACTTGCCGCCACAGCCAGATTTGTAAAGTTTATTTGCGGCTCTTCAAGCATCCGGGGCGATTAAGGAATTCTCGCCATACTTCCACAACTTCACCAAAGAGATCGTTCTCAGCCGTGTTCCGACCATCTATCCGATTGCGTTCCACTATGCTTGCTGATCCATATCCCCTTTCAATCAGGAAATCAGCAATCTCGGATCCTGGTTTCGTGTTTGGCAACATAGAACGGGTGATAAATTCACGGACTAGATTCAAGGCATCTAAACGATTTTCGAATGCCTCAGGCGTCAGAGCGTACATACGAGGCCGCTCAAGCATAGCAAGTAACTGCTCTTCGACGAATTTCAAAACCTCTTCTGGCATAGTTTTGTAGGGTGGGCTGTGCCCACCATCCGCTTGTCAGAGTGGAATCTCATTGGTGGGCACAGCCCACCCTACGACGACTGCCAGACTTCAACGCGTGCAGGTTCGACGGCAGGCGGGAGCCTGCCCTAGGAGAGAAAATTCTCGCCGAGTTTCACTTTCGCGTCGATTTCGAACGGGCGGTTGCTGCGGCAGTTTGCGATCGCGTTGCCGTCGCCGCTGCCGGTCCAGTGGATGGCGGCTTTGGTCAATGGTTTCTCGCGGGTGTCGAAGAAACTGCTGCCGGTGATGAGGGTGTCGCGGCAGTCTTTCAGCGTCAGGGCATACGGCGAACCTTCCAGCACCTGGATACCGGTGATGGTGAGCCGTTCGCAATTCAGGCATTCGATCAGGCCGTCGCGCTGAATCGGCACCGCATCTTTCACGGTGTGTTCACCGGCTTGAGCGTCCTGAATCTGCAGGCCGGTGAGCGTGCAGTCGGTACAGTCCACCATGCGGATGCCGGTGCAGAGTTCTTTCTCTTTGTAATCCGGGTTGTGACCAAAACAATTGGTGCCGATGAGAATACTTTTGCATTGCTCGAGCAGCAGGTTGCGGTGATGGCCGCTGTAGATGTAGTTGCCTTCGAGCGTGATCCCGCGGGCGCTGGTGAAATGGACGTTGGTCGCCTGACTGCCAATGAGGTTGCCGCTGATGGTCCACATGCCGGCTTTCTGCGCTTCCTTCGTCGACTGCCCGATGATGCGGATGTTCGCGCCGTTCGGACTGTAGGTCGCTTGAATCGTGTTGCTGCAGATGGTCCCCTCTCGCACGCTGCCGGATTCGCCGCAGTCGATGTAGATTTCTGCGGTCGGGACATCATCGGCGTTGGGAACGCCGATCGCGCGGTTGTTGTTGTATTCGATGTCGTTGCCGGTGATCTGCAGGTTGCGGATTTCACTGTTCTCGATGCGGATGCCGCCGAGCCGGTTATAGCTGATATGACTGCCGGTGATGATCGTCTGATGCAGGTTCACCTTGTCGAGATACACCCCGATGCCGGTGTTGTGAAAAATGTGGCAATGGCTGATCAGCACATTCCGCGCACGTTGCGTGATATGCACGCCGTGCCGCACCCGGCGGATCAGCACCCCGGTGAGCGTGGGCTGCATGACACCAATGATCCGCACGCCGTCCGCTTCGGGGTGTTTGCCTTCGATCTCGATGTCCCGTAGCGTGGGCATCCGCTCGTGCTGCCATTCCTCGGGTCGAAAGCCGCCGGGTGCCGCGGACGCGGTCATGTGCGTCGCGCGGAACTCGAACGCCGGTCCGGGACCGTGCATAAGGATCTTCGCGGTGCCGCCAGTGCCGTGGATCGTCGTCCGGCTGAGATCTTTCAGATCGATCACGATCGTTTCGGAGATCTTGTAGTCGCCGCGGGGGAAGTGCAGGACGCCGTCGTGCATTTCCAGCGCGTGCCGGATCGCTGCGGTGTCGTCGTGCTGGCCGTCGCCCATCGCTCCGAAATCGCGGACGTTGCTCATGTCAATGCTCTCCGATGGGTGTGGGTCTTAACCGGCGCGCGGATGATCGCAACCCATTGAAACGTGATGAGTTGCCGCCGACAACCGTGGTCGAGTCCATTGTTTAGCCGCTACCCGGAGGGGAGCGCTCTCTCCCCCTCGTGGGTCGCAGCCAAACGGCGAAAACATCGGATTTCGTGGCGTTGCAAGGCCCGGCGAACCTCGTTACACTTCTGAATTCCCGCGCGGAGGGCTCGCAGTCCCCTCGTCGAGTAATCCCGCGGTTTTCTTGTGGTTTCTGATGTTTGTGGCCCGGTTTTCGAACCCGGCCCAGCGGGTAGAATGATGTCCAAAGAAGTCAAACTCGTCGCCGAACCCCGGTCTGAACAAGGCTCGGCGGCGTGCCGGCGTCTGCGGTGGGAAGGCCTCGTTCCAGGCAATGTTTACGGCCACGCCGCCGAAACCACGTCGGTGAAAGTTGCCCGCGAAGTCATCACCGCGATTGTCAAATCCGGCTCGAAAGTCGTCGACCTCGACATCTCCGGAAAGCAGGACAAGGCCCTCATCCGCGAAGTTCAGTGGGACGCCTTTGGCGAACACATCACTCACTTCGACCTGATGCGCGTCGACCCGAATGAACGCGTGACGCTGCATGTGCCCATCGTTCTCAAGGGCATTGCTCCGGGGACAATGTCCGGCGGCGTGCTCGAACAGCCACTGCACAGTATCACACTCGACTGCCTGGCCTATCTGATCCCCGACACGATCACGGTTCGCATCGGCGGTCTCAATGTGGGCCAGGCGATCCACGTCAAGGATCTGGAACTCCCGGAGAGCGCTCACTCCCAGACACCCGCGGACGCCATCGTCGTTCACGTGGTGGAAGTGAAGACGAAGGAGGCTCTTCCGGGTGAGCCCGGTGCAGCGGAACCGGAAGTCATCGGCAAGAAGCCGGCGGATGCCGCAGCCGGGGACGACAAGAAGGAGGCCCCGAAGAAGAAGTAGCCGAGAGCGGAGGCTCTTGACCGGCTGTCTTCGAGATGGTGACGACAGGCCTGCGGATGAAACTCGTTGTTGGTCTGGGAAATCCCGGCGAAAAGTACGCCAACACGAGGCACAACGTCGGTTTCGATGTGCTGGACGAACTCGCTCGACGATGGTCGGCGGAACGTCCCAAATCACGCTTCGAGGCCGAGTTGCGAGAGATTCGCTGTGGGGAAGAGCGGCTGCTGCTGGTTGCCCCCCAGACTTACATGAATCTCAGTGGCCGCAGCGTCCAGCCGTTGATGAAGTTTTATCAGGTGCCACCGACCGATGTGCTGGTGGTCTGCGACGATTTGAATTTGAAATTGGGACAGCTCCGCCTGCGGGCCTCGGGTTCGGCAGGAGGGCAAAAGGGGTTGCTGAGTATCCTGCAGACGCTCGGCACGGAAGCGGTCGGACGTCTTCGCCTCGGCATTGATCGCCCGCCGCCGAACATGGATTCTGCAGCGTACGTGTTAGCCAAGTTTCGCAAAGAGGAACTCGACGAGATCGACAAGGCCATTCGCCGCTCGGCCGACGCGGTGGAAGTGTGGGCTCGGGAAGGAATGGCTGCCGCGATGAACCGCTTCAACAGCGGTCCCGCCGATCCTGAGACAAAGAAGAAAACGAAGCCCGCGGATCCGGCACCGGAATGAGCCGCGAGTTTCATTGAGAACACCGTTTACAGTTCGATGAATGAGAAAGGTCTCCGAACCACCTGATTCGGAACCGGGGAGAAGACGAACGTGACTGCTTACACTTACGAAGGCCTGTTCCTGCTCGACAGCAATCGGTTCTCGTCCGATCCGGACGGGACTGAAAAGGCGGTCCTGGGGATGCTCGAACGCGTCGGCGCCTCGGTGGTTGCCTCGCGTCCGTGGCAGGAAGGCAAGCTCTGCTACCCGATCGAGAATCAGCGCAAGGGCCTGTACTACCTCGCCTGCTTCACGATGGACGGCAGCCAAGGTCCGGAACTCGACCGGCTCTTCAAGCTGAACGACTCCGTGCTGCGGCAGGTCATCATCCGTCACCCGAAGGTCATCTTCGACGCGATGGTGCAGGCGCTGACCACGCAGGACGGCACCATCCACAGCCCCGAGCAGAAGCCGGATCGCGCTGAAGGCGCGGGTGGCGGTGGACGCGGACGGGGCGGGGATGACTTCGTGCCGGACGATCGCTAGGCTACAGGATGGCCCGGCCTTTCGCCGCAGCCTGACGAGGAGCCCCGCTCATGGCAAGTTTCAACAAGGTCATTCTGGTCGGCAACCTGACGCGCGACCCGCAGGTGAAATACACCGCGGGGGGCACGGCGGTGACCGATATCGGCTTGGCTGTCAATCACCAGTGGTTCGATAAGCAGACGAATTCCAAGCGTGAGGAAGTCACGTTTGTTGATGTGACCCTGTGGGGACGAACCGCCGAGATTGCTGGAGAATATCTTGCCAAGGGCCGGTCAGTAT
>DASRYX010000551.1:0-7655 GCA_035686985.1 Planctomycetaceae bacterium
ACACATCGGGCAGCGCGGCTATCAAGAGCACGCTGCTCTTCGATTCTTGAATCAGGTCCGGAAGTCCCTTGGACTTCAACGGTTTGGGTGTGGGCTCAAAGCGTCGTTTTTACTTATGACGTTCTTGAGCGACTTCTGTGACTTGTTTCGCTTGGAATCGTTCTCCTTTCAAAGCTTCTGATCTCGACGACTCAGTTAACGCGCGCCGTTCCGCGTTGTCAACCAAAATTCCTGATTTCGTGGATGATTTTCAAAGGATCGCGTTTTGGTGGAATTCCACTGTTATGCCACTGATTCCACGAATTAAGCCCAATGCTTTGAAAGGGGGTGATACGGTTTGACATTCGCTCGCGGTCGTCATAAGTTGGCATCATCATTGGTCTAAACACTTGAAAGTCGTTTCAGTGACACCCGCTTCAGGAGCTAGTGGGAGCAATCCCGTGCAGGTTCGATTCCTGTCCTGGGCAATTAGTTACACCATAACGAGTTACGTTACCTCGCGGTAGTCGCGAGTGCGGTAAGAAAACCTCAGTTAATCGTGGTAGTCACTACCACAAATGAGGACCGCACGCATGGCCCGCGCGAAAGCTGCGGTTCCGTCGTACACTCTTCACCGACCGACCGGACAAGCCAGAGTCCGGCTCAACGGCAAAGACCACTATCTTGGTCTGTATGGTTCTGCTGAATCGCGAACGCGGTACGCGGAACTGATTTCTCAGCCCCAGGCAAACCCCAGCGACCCGATTGCGCCGCATGGACTGCAGGACGCCGGGCCAGCGGTCGCCGAGTTGGTGCTGACCTATCTGCGGTTCGCACAGACCTACTACGTCAAAGACGGAAAGCCGACCGACGAGGTGGCGTGCTTCAAGTCCGCCGTCAGCCCGCTCGTCACGCTGTTCGGTGTGCTCCCGTCGAAAGACTTCGGCCCGCTTCAACTGCAGGTCATGCGCACCCAGTACATCGCGGCCGGCTGGACACGGCGATTCTGTAACGCATCGGTCAACGGGCTCCGTCGAATTTGGAAGTGGGGCGTCTCTCAAGAACTGGTCCCAGTGACCACATGGCATGCGTTAACGACCGTCGCCCCGCTCAAAGCTGGGAAGTGCGATGCTCCCGACCGTCCAAAGCGGCAAGCGGTCCCGCGGGCGGACCTGATGGCCGTCAAGCGCAAGCTCACGCGGCGCTGCCGGGCGATGTTCGATCTGCTGCGATTTACAGGCGCGCGACCATCAGAAATCCGGATGCTCGAATGGTCGATGCTGGATCAGTCGCTCCCGGTGTGGTCCGCAACATTGGACGATCACAAGACCGCCCACAAGGGCAAGATCCGTGTGCTGCACTTCGGCCCGCGTGCTCAGCGTGTTCTCCGGCGGCTGAAGCGGAACAAGTCCCGGAAGATCACCGTCATCGGCCCCGACACGCTGTCTGAAGCGATGCGGGACGCCTGCGACGAACTGGCGATCGACCGATTCAGTCCATACCACCTCCGCCACTGCCACGGGACCACCGTGCGCGACGAACTCGGTCACGAGCATGCGCAGGCGGCGCTCGGCCACGCGGCTCCCGATACCACGGCAATCTACACCAGCAAACTCGACAAGCTCGCGTCCGAAGCGGCGGCGAAATGCGGGTAAAAGTCACGTTGATACCGCGGTGAAAACGCCGCATGATGAATGAACGCGGGATCGCTTTGGCCAGCAACAAGGCCGGATATCCACACCGGTTTTCCCGCGGTCTTTTTCTTCGGTGGATGGTCCCGGTGTGGAACGGGGCAACGATGGCTGATACTGCTGCTACGCATCCCTACTTCACCAGCGCATTTTGATGCTGTCCGCATCCCAGCGTCGCCATGACCAGCGTCGCGGACATCGCCACTCCGCATGGCCAACAAGCAATCTGATTCACAATGGCCCTTTTCATGATTTCTGCTTTCGGCGCAGAAGAATTTGAGTTGCGAAAGCCGCGCGCATGCGACGCGGCACCTTTCACGCACAGGAAACGGTTTAGAACTCCCCGATTGTTTCCCCACCGGCCCGCGTGCCGACGGCACGCCAGATCGGCCGATCGATGTTTTCGCTCACAAACCGCACCGAGCCATCACACAACAAGGCGTGGACGCCCCCAGTGTGACGGCTATTCGCGGGCATGTTGGCGCGCAGCACCGTAAAGAATCCGCAGGAGCGTTGATTCGGTGTGTTGACATGCAAGTACGTGTGCTGCCCGTGCATCCAGGGCGCGCCCATGAACAGCGGGAACTGGTTGGCCAGATTGTTGATGTCCACGGCATTGCACATCGTGACCGCTTCGTCAGCTGTCGTGGGGGCCAACGGGCTGAAGAAAACATCGGCCAGCGGGCTGATCGTGCCGTTGTTGCCATCGGCGAGAACTCGCTCACTCGCCGCCGCAGTGTTGCTGGTGCCATCGGTGATGTCGCGCATCCGCACACAACTCTGGTAAAACATCACGCCGTTTTGCGGCGGAAAACTCGCATTCGGTCCACTCGGGTCAGCCCAAATGACCCCCGTGCCCTTGTTCATCAGGTAGTTCGTGGCCACGCCAGACGCCGACAGCGGATTGCCGAAATCGCTGGGGCACCGTAACCCTGGCAGTTCGGTATTCCGCGCCGCCGTATTGGTGGCATCGTTGTACGGCAGATTGAAGTTAATCGTGTTGTAGAGCGGTGCCTGATCGAAGTATGGCAGCAACTGGCTGATGGCCAAGTAGCTCTTCGCACCATCCTGACCAAACGGGAAGCACAGGAAATTGTCGTGATAGTTGTGCAGCGCGAGGCCGAGTTGCTTGAGATGATTGCGGCACTGCGTCCGCCGAGCCGCTTCGCGGGCCTGCTGCACGGCTGGCAGCAGCAATGCAATCAGAATCGCGATGATGGCGATGACAACGAGCAGCTCAATCAGCGTAAATCCATGTCGAGAACGAGGCATGGCAGAGGTTTCCTCTGGAACAAATGAAGGATGTCATTGCGGGGTGTACGTCCGGCGCAAGAAAAGCCGCCGGAAGATACGGGCGGCGCACACCGGGCGTGCAGCATCATCTGAAGCGCAATGCCCTGCGGGTCCGGACCGGATGCTGTCTTCGACCATGCTGAATTTGCCCCCTGTTTTTTTTGAAGGTTGAAACCGATACGTCGTTCGTCCCGCAACGAAAGACTGGATGGCGGCGTGACTGGCCAACGCTGAAGCTTGCCCAGAGGCGGCTACTGCGGTTTGGCATTGACGGTTACTGGATCCGTTGTCTTGCGGACACGGATCCAATGATCGGTCAGGGCGAGCTTATCTGCGACGTTTACTTTGGGCATGTGGCAGCTCAGGCAGTCCGAGCCGGTGTTCGACGATGAACATTCAGCGGCCTGTGAGGCGCTGGCTCCGTGACACGTCACGCACTTCCTGGTGTAGAACTCGGTCGCTTGCTCCGCGGACTGATGCGGGTCATGACACGTCAGGCAATCGAGACGAGCCGATTGTCCCGTCGTGAGTACATCGGACTGCTGTAAAAAACACTCACTCATTGTCAGGCCGACCGAAGCAAACCGCACCAGAACAGTTCTGTCCGGACGGAGTTCGGCTTCGGTGAGCTGGTCTGCGCGGCGATGACACTCACCACATCGATTGACCGACTCGAGCGGCGTCAGATCGCTCCAGCGCGGCATCGGATCGGGACGCGACTCTCGCATGGCTTGCGCATGCTGCTCGCCGCCGGGGTGGCAACGGTCACAGGAAACACCGCGTAACATCGTTTCAGTCGCGATTCGGCCGCCATCCATCGGCAGCCGCGTGACGTGACAGCCAAAGCACTCCTGCGTTGTTCGATGATCCTGATGCGATCCCAGGCATCCCATGCCGATTGCCCCTGCGCCCCTCGCGCCCGGGGTCAGTCCGAGTACGCCGGGTGGGTACCAAGAGACGCTCCCTTCGATGAGTTCCGTCTCCCCGCTGGGATTGGTCAGCAGGCTTACCGGTGTCAGCGCGTGCCGACCGGATCCGAACATCCAGTCGACCCGGAGGGCTTCTGGCGCGGCGTCAGATTCTATCCACAGCGCCCGGTCTCGTTCTGTGAACTTCACAACCGGCCCGATATCGGCCAACGAGAAAGTCTTTCCGGCGAAGCGTTCGAGAATCCACGGCTCATTCCCCGAACTCAACGTTGTCCCGTGGGGAGCCGCGGAGATGTGTTCGCACGCCGTTTGATGACATTCAGCGCAGGTCACGCTCCCGTCCGGTCCATTAACCGCTGTGCGGACCAGGGGCTCGTACGGCTGTTGTTCGTCAATGTGCCGGATCTGCCAGGATTGCCAGCTGCCGATCGCAACGACGCCGCAGATCGCCAGCAGGCAAGATCGATACGACTGGCTCAACCTCAGCGGCATAGCTCTGCGCTCCGACCGCCGATTCGGCGTGGCCTTTCCCGGGTTCTAGAATGGACTCGCCCTGATGTGGCGTGGTGTCAGTTTTGATCGTTGCCAACGGTTTTCGGACCAATTCAGTCTGACACGGACCGCACCCGATCGCAACCGGTGTCGGGCGTGTTGACGCATTGCTTGTCAGCGCGATCAAACTTATGATCGACGGCAAGACTCCGCGCTTTTCTCCCTGACTTATTACTGGATCACATCAGGCATGATGAGATGAAATACATCGTGCTGTCACTGATCTGCCTCGGTCTGGGGTATGGACTGCAACGCGGGCAACGGACCGACGTTGACGAACTAGAGGTGCAGGCCACGGTCGCCTGGAATGAGCGAAACCTTGCCGTCGCGGAACGTCAGGCGCGGCGGGCTTTCGGACAACGTCACGATGCTGTCCGGGCTCGGGAAGTGCTGCTGCGATTGTCCGACGTGCTTGAACGCCCGGAGATCCAGCTGGCGATTCTGCTGGACGAGCGGGAAGGCCGCGGCGCCGAGCAAGCGCTGTCCGACTTGGGACGGGTCGCACTTGCCTCGAATTGGTTTCGCCTTGCGGATGAATACTTCACCACCGGCGCGAGTCAG
This sequence comes from Planctomycetaceae bacterium, assembly GCA_035686985.1. Classification (GTDB taxonomy): domain Bacteria; phylum Planctomycetota; class Planctomycetia; order Planctomycetales; family Planctomycetaceae; genus DSVQ01. The sequence continues at coordinate 5,006 of DASRYX010000551.1, forward strand.
TTTCCGAAGAACGAAGCGCTTCAGCGTCAGGTTGTGGCAATCAGCGGACTGCGACTCGACGCCGAAGAAATGCAGCGTCGGTTGACGAAGTGGGCACAGCACGGTCAGCCGACCACCGATCTGGTCGTGATGTCGCTCGGCTTGTGGTCGATCGATACGCGCGGGGCGACGCCGTCGGAAACCTGGTTACGGGCGGCCGTCGAAGCAGACTCGACCGACTTCGACTCGCGGCTAGGTCTCGGCCGAACTTTTTTGGCTATGGGACGCTATCGGGAATGCATCCGGTTACTTGAGGACCACGCCGATGAACCGCGAGCCGCCGTCCTTCTGGCACGGGCGTTAGCCACGACCAAAGACAGCACCGCGGCGGCGAAGTATCTGCCGGCAGCTGAGCCGAACGCGCTGAAGGCGGACTACTGGTTCACGAAGGGATTGATTGCGGTCGAGCAGAACAACTGGTCTGCCGCGGAAATCTCTCTGAGTAAAGCGGTCCAGTTGCGGCCACTCGATCAGGCGTTCCGTTCCCGGTACTGCGCCGTGCTCCGTCGTCTGAACAAGACCGAGGTGCTCGAAAACGCCGTGCGGGAACTCGACACGGTGGTGCGCATCGCTCATCTGTCGAAGTTGCCGGGCCTGGCAACACAGCTGCCGTCGCTTCGCGACTTGGAACAGATGTGTCGGAGCGTGGGAGCCGATGAGACCGCAAAAACGCTCTCCAAGTCGGTAGGCCGGTGATCCATGCTGCTGCGGAACCGCCTGCTGTTGATCGCTTGGCTGGTGTCGATGATCGCACTCGGGTTTGCCCTCGGTCTTGGACAGGACCGTCTTCAAGAATGGCACGCCGATCGGGGACTGCTGGCGCGACTGGGAGTTCGGCCCGCCGCGCTGCCATCCGGTTCCGTCGAAACGAGCCAGGAAATCGCCGCCACCGGCCTGCGATTTGAAGCTTTGCCGAACTCCGGTATCGCATTCGCGTATGACAACGGTCCGGAGAATCAATTCCATCTGGCGGAAACGCTCGGCGGCGGAGTGGGAGCGATCGACTTTGACCGCGACGAACGCCCGGACTTAGTCTTCGTCGATGGCGGCGATCCGATCCGCTGGCCGCAAAACCGCACCGAGCGGCTGTCGCTGTATCGGAATCAGGGCGATGGTCGATTCTCGCCCGTCAGCCCCGATTGCGGTCTCTCGTGGACCGGCTATGGTCACGGCTGTGCGGTCGCCGATGTGAACAATGACGGTTTCGACGATGTGCTGATCACCGGCTATCAACAAAGCGGTCTGTTCCTCAACCAGGGCGATGGCACGTTTCAGGAGTCGACACAGTTAAGGCAACTGACCGGAGAACGCTGGTGTGCTACCGCCTGCTGGTCCGACCTTGATCGCGATGGCGATCTCGATCTTTACATCGCGTGTTATGCGGATTGTTCGCGATCCCTGCCGACGCCGGTCTGTGAATCGAAAGGAACGCGGGTTCATTGCAACCCGCACTCCTATCGCCCGGTGCCGGACTTTCTGTTCGAGAACACCGGCGAGGGCGGCTTCGTTGACCGTTCGGAATCGGCCGGAATCGCGCAGTTCAGTGAGTACGGACTGGGCGTGATCGCTGCTGACCTGGACCGCGACGGCTGGCAGGAGATCTTTGTCGCCAACGATGGCGACCGCAATCTGCTGTTCCGGCGGACCGCGGATTGGGTTTATGAAGAGATCGGCCTCGCCAGTGGTGTCGCCTTCAATGGTCAGGGCGAAACGATGGGATCGATGGGCGTCGCCTGTGCCGACTTCGATCAGAACGGACGCCTCGACATCTTCACCACCAACTTCTCTAACGAGTCGAACGCGCTGTTCCACCAGCTCGATGACTTCGCCTTTGTCGACAACACTCAAGGGACCACCATTGATCGCACGAGTCGTCCGCTCGTCGGTTGGTCGGCGATCGCTTTCGACGCGGACGCCGATCGCTTTGTCGATCTGTTCGTGGCGAACGGGCATGTCACGCAGATGCCGGGCGAAGAGTGGGCCCAGCTTTCCAGCCTGTTGAAGGGGGCCCGCGACGGTTATCAGGACGCCCGCTCGGCAGGCCCCTGGTGGACATCCCGCTGGCATGCCCGTGGTGCGTGTCGAACCGATCTGAATCGCGACGGGCTGGATGATCTGGTGGTCAGCCTGATCGACGATCCCGCGGCCATCCTGTTGAATACGGCCCCTGCTCCCGGTCATCGCATTCAACTGCGACTGATCGGAACGGTATCCTCGCGCACTGCGGCAGGAGCAATGATCGAACTGCAGAGCGGATCCGGAACGGCGCTGCATTACGTGTCGCGCAACGCCGGGTATCTTTCCTCCAATGACGACATCGTCACGCTGGGATTAGGAACTGATACGGTCGCCGAGACCATCCGCGTGCTCTGGCCCGGCGGCGAGCGCGAAGAGCTGCGCAACGTCGCCGCAGGAAGCCGCGTCGTCATGATCGAACGCCAACGAACTGTTGTTGAACCGGGATGGTGATCAACACCGAATTAGCCTGCTAGCACCGCGCAGCATTGTCTCAGCGCCGCGGCTATCATGGGGTGATCTTTTCACCATGGGCGTTGTATGCGATTTGACCGGTGTCGTTCAGTCATTGCGAACACTTTCCGGACCGCCGGTT
>DASRYX010000552.1:0-10784 GCA_035686985.1 Planctomycetaceae bacterium
CCACAAGGCCAGCGTGAAATTCTGAATCGCGCAACAGCAGGCGGCGTAGTCTTCTTCCTGCAAGAGTGCATCAGTGGATCGTCGGCACGTCACCGCCAGCCAACCCGGAATCGACGACCACTGGCGGCGTTTGGCTTCCCCGGCTTCGGAGCCCTTCTTCTCGGCGACGAGCTTGCCGCTCAGGTCGCACAGGGCGGCCTTGGTCTGCGGACCGAGACGATAGAATCTCCACGGTTCGGTTTTGCGGTGATTGGGAGCCCACGTGGCGAGTTCCAACGCGGCATCAATCACTGCCGTCGGGGGCGCTTCCGGCAGATAGGCACCGATGGTGCGACGCCCGCGCAGAACCTTGGCCACTTCAGGAGCAATCATCAACGGGTCCGACATCGGTGCTCAAGTTCCGCTTAGATTTCACAGGCACGTTCGACAGCACACACCGTCATCACCATAATTTCCCCCGCCGTGATTGTCGACCAGCATCGCCGTGACACAAAGCTTCGATCGTTGAAAACTCCCGATGACACCGCTGAGCCGAGGCACCGCCCCGCGTGGGGATTGTGGGTGATCTGTGTGATCGTCGGCAGCGGGCTGCTGCTGATGTGGGCCGCGGGCCGGGTCAAGCCGCTGATGGTTTATCCGCTCGCAATCGGCATCATTGTCGGCGTCTGGACGCGGATCGTCAGTGCCGTCTGTCGCATCGCACACCTGCGATGGAGAACGCTGCTGCCGCCGGTGTGCGCGATGGCCGTCACGTTCGGCGGCCTGGCGATTTCCTCGCAGCGTCAGGTGGACGACATCAAACCCGCCAACCCGCTGGCCGAACGCCTGCTGCGACAGTTCGACGAGCAGACGCCGACAGAAGTGCCCGCAGCATCCACGACATCGCGGTTTGAAAGGCTCCTGCAGAAACGTTATCAGGGCACGCAAACCGCCATGCTGACCGCGTGGCTCATCGGCGAACTGCTGATCGCCGCGGCGGCATGTGGCGGGGTCCTGGCATTCGTACCAATAAGACGGTCGCCGGAGACCATGCCGGAAAACTCGCCCGAGGGGCCGGTCGCACCGCATCAAGGCTGACGGGCCGGCCGATTGAATCCGCCGAATTTCTACAAAATCGTTCCGATTCGGGGAAAGACCTTGCACATTGCGACCGACAGGCATAGTGTAAACCGCTGATCGCGAGCCGAATTCTTAAGTTCCAGTCGACGTTCGCATCCTAAACTCATGACAACTTCAACGTTCCCTGCGGTGCCGTGGCACTCGCGCTCTCAGCGCGTGGGGATGGGATTTTGTCTGCTTCTCGCCGGCTGGTTGCTCGCGCCGAAGACGGTCGCCGCTTCCTGTGGTGACTATCTCGCTCACCCGCAGCATCCGATGGCGCTGCATCGCGTGGCAACCGAAGACCGCGACACGCCCGCACCGGTTCGTCCCTGTAACGGCCCGAGCTGCCGCCGTAGTGACGCGCCCACGCCAGCTCCGGTTCCCGCTCCGCTGCGATTGATCGGAGAACGCTGGGCCACGGTGCTGGATCTGGAAATCGTGTCTCCGGCGAATGCCAGTTTCCTGGCTCGTGCGAGCGAAGAACTCTGTCTCTCGGCGCTGCCTGCGCGGTTGGATCGACCGCCGAAAGCCGCCTAGTCCGGTCGGGGAAGCAGGGAAATTTTTCCCTGTGCACCAGCGCGTCATGTTCTGTGATCATGACATCCTTGCGCTGGCCGGCTGCTGACTCCTAAGTACGTTTGCGCATGGCTCAGGATCACTCTCGATCTCCGGCCTGTCTGCTGGCTGATGATTGTCGAGACGGTTTCGTCGCGGATTCCTCATACCGTTTTCCCTCCGCGCCGCGCGTCTCGGTTCCTGCTTAGGACTCGTTCTTCTTTTTCAGGGGTTATCCCATGTCACACCGTCGTTCTGGTTTTACGCTCATCGAACTGCTGGTGGTCATCGCGATCATCGCGATTCTCATTGCCTTGCTGCTGCCGGCTGTGCAACAGGCTCGCGAAGCCGCCCGCCGCACCCAATGCCGCAACAATCTGAAGCAACTCGGCCTCGCGATCCACAACTATCACGACAACTACAACTGCATTCCCATCGCCGACGTGAACGGTTCGTCGACACCGATTTCCGCTCACGCCCGCCTGCTGCCCGGCATGGACCAGGCCCCGCTGTTCAACCGGGTCGATTTCAATGTTCTCTACAATCACGTGAACAACGATTTCGCGCGGATGGTGACCGTCCCGGCGTTCCTCTGTCCGTCGAACGTCGACGCGCTGCCGGGAACCTTGGGTGGCCGGAACAACTACTACTGGAACGCCGGCAACGGCATCGTGATGTACGACACCGGCGCGACAGGTCAGCCGCCGTCCAATGGTGTGATCTATCACATGCGGAAGATCGGCTTCCGGGATATCACCGACGGGCTGAGCAACACGTCCGCGATGGCCGAAAAGATGACCGGCGACGGCTCGCAAACCATCTCCAGTCCCCGCACCGATACCTTCCAGCCGGGAACGTATCCGAATACTGCGGACGAAGCCCAGCAGCAGTGCAACGCGGTGGATACCACCGACTTGACGAAGCAGGGCTTTTCGGACGTGGGTGCGCCGTGGTTGCGGCAGTATCACTCGACGAACCAGTACAACCACGTGCTGCCGCCGAACGGTCGGTCGTGCATGTATCCGCCCGGCCGGATCGCAACCACGGCGAACAGCCAGCACACCGGTGGCGTGCATGTGCTGCTGTGTGACGGAGCGGTGAAGTTCGTGTCGGAAAACATCAACACGCCGCTCTGGCGCGCGGTCGGCAGCATCGGCGGTGGTGAAACGCTCGGCGAATTCTAATCGCTGAAGGTGAGCTCGATTCCACTTTCCGAACGAGAACAAGGGCGGGTCGCGCGAATGCGTCGACCCGTCCGTTGTCCGCCTTGATTCGAACGTCTTCGTGATCGCCGTTGAGGCCCATGATATGTATCTGGAAATCGGTTCGTTGCGCCGCGCCGCGCCGGCTGTCTGTGCTTTGCTGATGCTTCTGGTGTCCGGTTGTCAGAAGACCGCGGACAGCCTCCCACTGGACCAGGCACAGGCCCGTGAAGCGTGCAATGAGTTCCTGACCGCCTGGAAAGACGGCAAGAAAGTCGCCGATCTTAAGCCAAAAATCATCGGCCGCGATTCCGACTGGGAAGCCGGCAAGAAACTCGAAGCGTTCGAAATCCTTCCCGAAGAGCGGAAGGAAGGACCCAACCTGCATCTCACCGTCCGCCGGACTCTCAAGGATGACAAGGGCCGCTCCATCAGGCAGGAAGTCCTGTTTGTCGTCGGCACCTCTCCGGTAATCACGGTTTTCCGTTATGACGAAACATGAACCTCGCGCGCTCGCCTCGCGACCGCGCCGATGGAGAATTTTCTTATGCCAGCGATCTGCGAACTGGAAGATTGCCAGTCTGAACTGGAAGTGTATCAGGCCGGTGAACTGACGGTCCTTGGTTTCGGCGGACATGACATTCCACGGGATTTCAATCTGACTGGACAGCGCGACGCCGTTCTGAATCTGGTCCGCCGTCATCGCTGCACCGCTCTGGCACTGGATCTCACGTCCGTGCAATCGGCTCCCCGCGGGCTGACGGGGTTGTTGAGGTGCCTGCTGCAGGAAGGGCTGGAAGTACATCTCTTCAATGCGGCGTCGGACATCCGCGAAATGCTCGAGCTCGCGAAGCTCGATTCGTTCCTGCATCTCCACGACATTGAACTCTGAAATTCTTCTTCGATAGGCTCGGAGGCGTCTCATGCAACGACTTGGCTGGTGTGCCGCACTCGGCGCGATCGTGTTTTGTTCGAATGGTTGGTCCGCGGAGAACGCGGGCGGCGTCGCACTCACGCGTCCGGAAATGAAGCAGCGGATTGAAGCACTCAAGAATCGCACATCGCGGCTGACACTGCCGCCGCCTACCGCCGAGGACATCGCCTCCGGACGGATGCTCGTCAACAACGGACGTTTGCGGTCGATCTATCTGCCGGCGTCGTGGCAGAACTTTGTCGTACCCGGTTGGGGTGGCACTTCCAACCGCAATCGACCGACCAGCACGGCGTCGCTGCTGAACTCGCTGCAGGCGAGCCCCGATTACGCCTTCAAGACGCGGCTGTTCTGGATCGTCTCCCGCGGGAACGACTGCCAGTACTGCCTGGGCCATCAGGAGCTGAAACTCCGTCGCGTCGGCATGACCGATGATCAACTGGCGGCCCTCGATTGCAAGTGGGAAGTCTTCCCGGCGAACGAACAGGCGGCGATGCGGTTGACCAAGCAATTGACGCACGCCCCGCATACCGTTCGCGAAGCCGACATTGCGAAACTGAAAGCGCACTACGCCGACAAAGATGTTATCGACATCCTGTACACGGTTGCCCGTTACAACGCGGTGAACCGCTGGACCTCATCGACAGGGATTCCGCAGGATCAATCGTTTGGCGGAGAAGAGCATTCGCAGCTCGATACGCCGACCTCGGCCGAGTTTTCCAATGTCTCGTCGAAAGTCGCGCCGGTGGATCTCCCCGCGCGACCGGAATGGGAGCCGATGGACGAAGTGCTGCGCATGCTGGACGCCGCACGCAGCCGCAAAGCGATTGTGGAACTTCCCACCATCGAGGCCGCACAGGCGGTGCTCGCCGCGGACACTCCCGGCGTGATCCCCCCGAACTGGCTGCGGGCGATTGCCGAACTGCCGGTCGCGCTCGATGCCTGGCGGCAACGGCAAGCGATGGTGCGCGATGGCAAGACCGACTCGCTGTTACGAGCCCAGATTGCGTGGGTTTCAGCGCGGGAAAACCGCGCCTGGTACGCCGCGGGGCATGCCCGTTCCCGCGTGCTGGGGCTTGGAAGCAACGACGCCACACTGGCGTCGTTCGCGGTATTGGAGCAGGCGGCCACACAGCCGGGCCATGCCGAAGCTTTGCGATTCGCACGGAAACTGACGTCGGCGCCGCATACGATCGTCGATGCCGATGTGGCCCGCTTACGCGAACATTTCTCCGAGTATGAAGTCGCTGAAATCATTCAGCTGACCTGCGATGCGAATGCGTTTGATCGTTACACGGAAGCCCTGCAGTTGCCGCTCGAAAGCAGCACACTGACGGCGGTGGCCCGCGCGAAATAATTGTCCTTTCTTCTCGTTCCTGCTGGTGAGAAATATCATGCCCCGCTCCTGGCTTGGCCTTTCGCTGGTGTTGCTGGTGACTTGTGCGTCCGCCGATGAGCGCGTCGCCACGCCGCGCCCGATTCCGGCGACGCGACCGGAAATGAAGCGCCTGCTGGAAGACATGAAGACCCGGAAGATCCGCATCCCTTTGCCGGAACTGACGGACGCGCAGAAGGCGGAACTGGGCGAACGCGCCTCTGGCTACGAAAGCCGGCTGCGTTTTCATTATCTGTCGGACGAACCGTCTGTCTTCGGAGGTGGCGGCGGGGGCGGTCAACGCCGTGGCCCCGGTGGCGCTCCCGCTGCCGCCGCTCCGGGGACGGCTCCACCCGCGCGCGATTTCACGCGCAATTCCGACGACAACATGACGCTGAGCTATCAGTTCAAAACGATGTTGTTCTGGATCGTCTCGCGGACGAATAACTGCCAGTACTGCCTTGGCCATCAAGAGCAGAAGCTCTCGGCGACCGGCATGCTCGACGATGAGATCGCCGCCCTTGATGCCGACTGGAGCCGCTTCAAGCCGGAAGAGCAGGCCGCGTTTGCCTATGCCCGGAAGCTGACCTATGAGCCGAACAAGCTCAGCGACGCCGACATCGATGCTCTGCGGAAGCATTACACCGATCTGCAGATTCTCGAAATGACGATGTCGGTCTCGTGGAATAACTCCATCAATCGCTGGAAAGAAGGGGCCGGGATTCCGCAATCGCACGATGGCGCGAACTTCTTCCGTCGGGCGACGAACATCCCGGCTGACCGACCGGTGCCGAATGAATCGTTCCTGACGCCGACATCGGAGACTTTTGCCGCTGCGGTGACGAAAGTCGCGCCCTTGGAAATCGATCTGAAGACCGGCCAGCCCACGCGGATGGCCATCAGCACCCGCCCCGCGCTGGAATCGCGTGCTGAGGTCGAAGCCGCGCTGATCGCGGCACGTCAACGCCAACCGCGACTGCCGGTGTTATCGGAAGACGATGCGCGGAAGGCGTTCGGCGAAGCGGCACCCGAGGGGCGATTGCCGGTCTGGATCCGCCTGATGGCGAACTTCCCGCGCGAAGCCAGCGGACGGCTGCCGGCGCTGCTGGCGTTGACCGCCAACCGGGGGGATCTGTCGCCGTTGCTCAAAGCCCAGGTCAGCTGGATCATCGCTCGCCAGGATCGCGCGTGGTACGCCACAGGCGTCGTGAAGGCGCGGCTGCAGGAACTTGGTCAGACCGAAGATCAGATCTACGCGCTCGACGGCAAGTGGGACAGCGTCACACCCGCGGAGCGAGCGATGTTCAAGTTTGCCCGCAAGCTCGCCGCGACGCCGATCGCGCTCACCGATGAGGACGTGGAAGATGCGCTGCAGCAGACGAACCCGCGGCAAGTCGTTCAACTGGTGAACTTCGTGACGAGCCGGGCCTTCTTCGATCGCGTGACCGAAGCCGCGGGCCTGCCGATTGATGCCCCGTGACCGTTGTCGGTGACGATCTCACGCCCACTGTGGAGGAGGACGGATGCGTCTGGGACCCGGTGCCTGGATCGGATTGCTGATGGGAGCTCTCACCATGCCCGCGGTCCCGGCCGACGAACCTCGCTCACCGTTTCCGTTGGGACCCGAGCTGCAGAACGTCCCGATCGAGCAGATCGAGAAGGCCTTCGAGGGCAAAACCGCCCCAGAAGCCATCCGCATGTATCTGACCATCGCCAAAGACGAGCGCATGGGGCCCGATAAGGGCTGGTTCGGTCCGAGCCAGTCGCGCTATTCGTGGGAATGGTTAGACAAGCACAGTCGGCGCGACCAGCAACAGGCCGGCATTTTGCGCGACGCCTTTAATGGTCCACCGGAATGGTTCGACCGCCTCGATCGCAACCGCGATGGCACCATCACGCCGTCCGACCTCGACTGGTCCGATGACAACCCGTGGGTCGAGCACTCCTATGTCGCCACGCGGCTGTTCCGCCAGATGAACTCGACGGGTGACGGTCGCCTGACGCGCGAGCAATGGATTGCGTTTTTCGACGAAGCCGCGGGTGGCAAAGAGGTGCTCACGCTCAGTGAAGCCCGCTCGTACTGGTTGCGGGGCCTCGGCGGTGCCTTTCTTCCGGGGGATGCTCCCACCAAAGAAATGCTGCTGGCGGGGTTGTTCAGCGGAGAACTCGGTTCGGTGCACGAAGGCCCGGCGCTCGGCGCTAAGGCACCGGACTTCCAACTCAAAACCCCGGATGGCCTTGCTACCATCCGGCTCGCGGATTATCTGGGCGGCAAGCCGATCCTGCTCGTATTCGGCAACTTCACGTGCCCGCCTTTTCGTGCCTTGTCGGTTGAAGTCGACGAAATCGCCCGGCGGTATCGCGACCACGTCACCACGCTCGGCGTGTATGTCCGCGAGGCCCATCCCACCGACGGCTGGAAGATGCAGTCCAATGAACGCGTCGGTGTCAGCGTGTCGCAACCTACCTCGCTCACGGAGCGTGCGAATGTCGCGAAGCAGTGTTTCGCACGCATCAAGCCGTCATTTTTGTGGGGCGTGGACGATGTGAATGATGCGACCGGCCACGCTTACAGCGGCATGCCGGCGCGGCTGTATATTCTCGATCCTCAAGGCACGGTGCTGTATAAGTCAGGCCGCGGTCCGTTCGGTTTCAAGCCAGGCGAGATGGAACAAGCCCTCGTGATGACGTTGCTCGACGCGACCTTAAAATCGGCTGCAGAGTAGTGAGCGGCACGGGTGGCGAGGGCGCACCGCGAAGCGGAAGCCCCGAAAACGACGCTGCCATCCGGGGGCTTCCTGCGGTGCGCCCCCGCCACCCGCACGGAATAATCACCACCAGCGTTGACGGTTCCACTCGACTTTGTTCACGATGAAATTGTGACGCAGAGTTTACGCTGGGATCGAACGGATGTCGTTGTTTTCGCGGATGGAAACGTCGAATCGGGACGCGGTGAAGCCGCTCGCTGCGCGGATGCGGCCGCGGTCGCTCGCCGAGTTCGTGGGGCAGCAGCATCTGCTCGCGCCGGGCAAACTGCTGCGGCGGATGATCGACACCGATCGTCTGAGCAGCGTGGTGTTCTACGGCCCACCCGGCACCGGGAAGACTAGCCTCGCAGAACTGCTTGCCAAGCACACGATGCGGAAGTTCGTCGCGGTCAACGCCGCCGCGGCCGGGGTGAAGGAACTGCGCGACCTGCTCGATGTCGCGCGGAACGCGGTCGAATCCGGCGGGCCGTCGTCGGTCCTATTCATCGACGAACTACACCATTTCAACAAGACGCAGCAGAACGTCCTGCTGCCGGATGTCGAGAACGGCATCGTCTCACTGGTCGCGGCGACGACGTCCAATCCGTTCTTTGCGCTCATTGCCCCGTTGCTCAGTCGCAGCCAGATTTTTGAACTGAAGCCGCTCGAACCAGCGAAGGTCAAAACCGTTCTGCAACGCGCTCTGAAAGATTCCGAACGGGGACTGGGAAGCCTCAATGTCACCGCAGTCGACGCGGCGCTGGATCTGTTCGCCGAGCGCAGTGACGGGGATATCCGCCGGGCGTTGACCGCTCTGGAAGTCGCCGTGTTGTCGTTGCCGTCCGAGCAGCGCGTGCTCGATCTCGCGACCGCGGAAGCGTCACTGGGCAAGAAGCAGATCCGCTACGATAACCTCGGCGATGAGCACTACGATGCCGCGAGTGCATTGATCAAAAGTGTTCGCGGCAGTGATCCCGATGCGGCGATTTACTGGCTTGCCCGGATGCTCGAAGCCGGCGAAGAACCCCGCTTTCTCGCGAGAAGATTATTGATTTCCGCTTCGGAAGACATCGGCAATGCCGACCCGCAAGCGCTGCTGATCGCCCAGGCGACTGCGGCCGCCGTCGAGTTCCTCGGCATGCCCGAATGCCGGATTCCCCTCGCCCAGGCCGCGACCTATCTCGCGCTGGCACCGAAATCCAATGCCGCGTACATGGCGATCGAGAACGCACTGACCGATGTCCGTGAGAAAGCCCTCGTGCCGGTTCCTCAACATCTGCGCGACACCCATTACCCCGGAGCCAAGCGCCTGGGTCACGGCGACGATTATCAATACCCGCATGATGCCCCGGAGGGCTGGATCGACCAGGAGTATCTCGGCGTCGATCGCACCTATTACGAACCCACGCCGCGCGGCTTCGAAGCCGAACTCGCCAGGCGGCTCGAAGACCTGCGGCAACGGCGACAGAAAGCGGAGTAGCGATGCGTTCCCTCACCCGCGCTGAAGTCCGGGACGTGGACCGCCGTGCGATCGAAGACTACGGCTTGCCCGGCGTCGTGCTGATGGAGAACGCCGGCCGCAACGCCGCCGCGGTGCTGTTATCGCAGGGCATCACCGGTCCGGTGGCCATCTGCTGCGGTAAAGGCAACAACGGCGGCGACGGTTTCGTGATCGCAAGGCATCTCGACAATGCGGGTATTGCAGTGAAGGTGTTACTGACTCATGATCCATTGCAATACACCGGTGACGCCGCCGTGTTTCTCAACGTCATCCAACGCGCCCGCTTGCCGCTTTGCAGGATGCCAGACTCCGCGCGCAACGAGTGGCAACACGAACTACAATCCGCCGAATGGATCGTCGACGCCCTCCTCGGCACTGGCCTCACGGGTGAAGTCCGAGAACCCTACATCACTCCAATCAACGCCATCAACGTCTCCGGCAAGAACGTCTTCGCCATCGATCTGCCTTCGGGCATGGACACCGACACCGGCCAACCGCTCGGCACCTGCGTCCGCGCAACGCGGACGGTCACGTTTGTCGCCCGCAAGATCGGCTTCGATCAACCCGGCGCAGAACAATGGACCGGCTCCGTGGATGTCGTTGACATCGGCGTGCCACGAGCGCTGCTCTCATCACTCTGAGCGGGACGGCGCTAGCCGCTGGTTCCGTGATGAAGGCACCGGCGGCTAGCGCCTTGCCGCTCAGATATCGCGCCGTGGCTGGCGTGGAATGCTCGATCGGTTACGATGAGCTACACACTTCGGGGACACGAATCCCTTGCTGGCGCTGCGGGCTGGTGAGGATGGCTTGTTGATTCACATCCATGAAAATCTGGTACAACCGCCTGCATGACAGTCGCCGGACGTTGGTCGAGACGTCGTCCGATGTCATTCGCATTGGGCGTGACGCGGGCAACACGATCGTGCTGCAGAGCCCGCTGGTGTCGAAGCGGCATGCCGTAGTGACCCGCGAGAACGGTAAGCTCAAGCTCGAAAACATCGGCGTCAACGGCTGTCTGGTCGGCGAGACGGAAGTCCTCGGCGGGCGCTCGCTGGTGTTTCATCCGGGAGAGACCGTCCGCATCTGGCCGTTTACGCTCACGTTTGAGTCCGAAGAAGTTTCGCCGATCAGCCGCAGTGAACTTGAAGCGCACCTGCGGTCGCTGATGGCCGATCTGATTCAACGCATCCATAAACAATTGCTCGAACGGCTCGATCTGTATGAACTCGAACAGACTCGCACCGGCACCGCCGAGACGATCGTGCTGCTGGAAAACAACATCGAGGACGTGTGTCGCGAGATTAACCTGTGGGGGCCGGATAATGAGCCGCTGCTCGAAGAAGTCGTCGGGTTGACGCTCCGCGACCTGCTG
>DASRYX010000553.1:0-4554 GCA_035686985.1 Planctomycetaceae bacterium
GCCAGGAGTATCTCGTTCTCCGCGTTGAACACACGATTTCCACGAACTCGTTCCGGGCCGGGGAAGAGGGCGAATGGCTTTATGAATCCCGGATGACGGCGATTCCGGCCGAGGTCCCGTACCGGCAGTCGCGGGTTCACCCCCCTGCACGGATCGACGGCCCACAGACCGCCGTCGTTGTCGCGGATCAACAGGATGCCGAAATCTGGACGGACCAGTATGGCCGCATCAAGGTCGCGTTCTTCTGGGACCGCCGTGATCCCGCCGACCAGCGGGTCTCGTGCTGGCTGCGCGTCGCCCAAGGGTGGGCCGGGAAGAACTGGGGACATCTGCGACTTCCGCGCGTCGGGCAGGAAGTCATTGTCAGCTTTCTCGAAGGCAATCCGGATCGGCCCATCGTTACCGGCTGCGTCTACAACGCGGCACAGATGCCCCCCGATGAGTTGCCGGCGAAACAGACCCGCACCGTCTTCCGTACCCGGAGCACCCCCAACGGCACCACGGAAAACTTTCATGAACTGACGTTTGAAGACCAGAAAGACGCGGAGCAGATTTATCTGCACTCCGAGCGGGATTTCCTGCGGGAAGTGGAAAACGATGACACGTTGAAAGTCGGGTTCGACAAGCAGAGTCCCGGCAATCAGTCGATCTCAATCTTCAACAACCGCACCATTGCGGTGGGTGACCAGGACGCCGCGGACGGTAGCCAGGCGGTCACGATCTTCAACAACGATTCGCTGACCGTGGGGAATGAGAATGCGGGCGACGGCAGCCAGACGGTGAGCATCTGGAACAACCGCAGCGTCACCGTGAAGAATGGGGATGACACGCTCAAGATCAATACGGGTGACCGAAACGTTACGCTGGGCAAAGGAAGCGAAGTCACCATCATCGACGAAGGCGATCGCGAGACCACGCTCAAGGCCGGCGATGACAAGCTGACCCTGAGCGCCGGTAACCGCAACGTCACACTGACGAAGGGCAACTACACGTTGTCACTGGCGTCGGGAAATGTGTCGATCCAAGCCTCAGCCGGGTCGATCAAACTGGAAGCGTTGCAGGGCATTGAACTCACGTGCGGCGGCAACAGCGTGAAGATCACTCCGTCGGGGATTCAGATCACGGGGATGCAGGTGCAAGTGAAGGCCGATTCCAGCCTCGATCTCGAAGGATGCGCGATGTTGCAGGCCAAGGGGGGTGGCATCGCTTCGCTCAAGGGAGCGCTCGTGCAGATCAATTGATGCCGTAATGTTGACAGGGATGACGTTTATCTCGTGTGCCACTGGCTCTGCCAGTGCCTTCTTCAAATCAGAAGACCACTGGCAGAGCCAGTGGCACACAAACTTTAGTAAAAACCTTCCATTTTCATACGTAATGATGTTTGCAATTCATCGCGATCGTTAGCAGCCGTCATGTCCATCGTTCTCGAAGCACAGGTCGCCGGGCATCCGCCTCGCCGCATCATTCTGCGGAGCGGTCAGGTCGCGACTTTCGGGAGTGATGTCTGGACCGATTTCAGTTTTCCCGCCGACAGCGGCATGACTCCGCGGCACTTTCAGCTCGATTGTCGGAACGAGCGGTGCGAACTGATCGTGCTCGATCAGCTCGCCGACGTCTTTCAGAATGAGATGCCGGTCCGTTTGGCTCAATTACATTCCGGCGACCGGTTGAAGATTGGCCCAACCACAATTCGCGTCCACTTCAGCGGTCTGGAATCGAGCTGGTCGAGAGATCGGAAATCGACGGAAACACCACGATTCACGGTGACCACTGCGGAAGCGTGTCGCGGTGTGGAGTTCGCTCCCGACGTGGCGGGCATCGTTCATTCGCATCCCGTCCCACCGGAGTGTCTGGATGCGCTCATCGCCGCGGGGCAGGTTACACCGGCCATTCGAGTGCTGGCTGCGGTGTTGCCGGCACGGGCCGCCGTCTGGTGGTTATGTGATGTCATGAAGCAATCTCTGGGACCTGAATCTCACAGCGATTTATTGAAGCAAATCGAAGCCTGGGTCATCGAACCGACCGAGGGACACCGCCGACGGATCGAAGCCGTAGTACAGACGGCCGATCGGCAGTCCCCGGAGACATGGCTGGGATGGGCGGTCTTCTGGTCCGGTCCGAGTCTGGCCCCCGCCTCGGTCGATCCGGTGCCGCCGCCCGGTCATCTCGTCGGGACGGCGGTCTCCACGGCAGCTCAGCTGCTCGCGGGGAAAAATCCGCTGACGATGTCGTCGACACTGCGGCAGATTCTGCAACACGGCCGCGAAGTGCTCGACGGGCAACGACCGTGGCCGACGCATCATTGATCCCGGCGGCATCGACGGTGATGAATATCCGGACGGTAACGAGCGGTGCGACGGGAGACGGATCGTGGCGTTCTAACGGCTGAATTTGCGCCCAGTCAGCAGCCGAGATTAAGCCATTGAGTCGAAGAGGAGTTTCGGATGCTCGCCGCGCGGGTGGGAGATTTGCACGTCTGTCCGATGGTGACCGGGATCATTCCTCATGTGGGAGGGCCGATCCTGCCGCCGGGGGTGCCGACTGTGCTGATCACCAGCATGCCCGCGGCCACATTGGGCACGCCCTGTGTGTGCGTCGGCCCGCCTGACACGGTCATGAAAGGCTCGGCAACGGTTCTGATTGGCGGAAAACCCGCGGCGAGAATGGGTGACACCACCGCCCATGGTGGATCGATTGTCCTGGGAGCACCGACCGTCATGATCGGCGGCTAGAGTGCGCCTCCGAATTACCGCGAGCGAGTCCCGGTATGATCAGTTCTCCACCGCAAACAACCTGGCAAAAGAAGCGGTGGTCGCCAACCTTCCGGCGGTTCCTCCGGATCACCTGCGGAGTGGGCCTGCTGCTGGGATTGGGGGCGGCTTACGGTCACGTCCTGCTGTCGCCGTTTTCTCAGCCGCAGGTGCACGTGTTCGTGATGTCGGGGGAGATTCCCTCCGATGTCGGACCCGAGGCGCTGCCCTCCCTCCGTCCCGCGCCGGCGGCGTCGGCGCTGCCTCCGTTGATGCGATCTTGGACGGAAGCCTCCCGATTGCCCGAGCCGCGGCCGATTGCGGGCTTGGCGACTGGGCAGACGTTGGACGAATTATTCCAGTTCACCGCCGCTTCGCATATTCATCCCGGCGACGTCATCATCGGTGTGGTTCAGTCACAGCTCGCCACGATCGATGGCACGCTGTACCTCGTCGACCGACTCAACCCGCGTGATCCCCAACATGGCCGGATCCCGTTCGAGAAATTCGTCGAATCGCTTCGCACATCGGTTGCAGGCACGAAGTTGATCTGCCTCGACGCCGGTCAATTGAATGCAGACCCCCGCAGTGGAATGAGCATCAACGATTTCGGCGATCGACTGCATCAGGCGGTCGAACGGATCGGTGACCCCAAGCTCTGGGTGCTCGTCTCGCATCGTCCGGGGCAAGCTTCGCACACCGCGGATGGACGCCTACCGACCATTTTTCTGGACGCCGTGATCCGGGGATTGAGGCACGAAGCCAATCAGAATCGTGACCACCAGATTTCTCTGGGTGAACTGGTCCGATTCGTCCAACGAGAAACCGCGGGGGATGATCGTCCATTCGCTTCGCAAACGGCCTGGTTACTTCACCGCGGCGGAGAATGGACCACGCCAGAGTTAGAAACGGTCCTGGCGCCGATCCCCCCGCGAACAACGGCTGCTCCGAAGACGGCTATCGCACACGCCGACGAAGCGGCGAACGGTAAACCGGGGGCGGCCGACATCCCCGTGGTTGCTACGGCGCGGCCGGTGATGTCCATGACAGTTCCGGAGCTCTTGAACGAGGCTTGGGATCTCCGGGATCAACTCGAACAGGTTGCTCCGAATTCGTCCCTGCCGCTACGTCCGCGCGACTGCGCACCCGTTCAATGGAATCGCCTGCTGTCGGAACTCGTCCAGGCCGAGACCCTCTGGCGATGTCAGCCGACCGCGTTCCCCCCGCGCATTCAGTCGCTGCTGCAAATTCGTGTGAACGATTTGCGCTCGCTCGCCGTGGGGCACGACACGCGTGGTTCGGAGTGGCTTAACAACGTCCAACAGTTGCGGCCACAACTCGCGGGCGACGTCAATTCCACGGTCTCGCTGTCGATGCTCGAACAGTGGCACCGCTGGACGCTGGATCAGCCGAGCGAACCAGACCGGACCGAACGGACCACGCTGCAAGAATTCCTGTCCACCAACGATGCGCAAGCCTTCCTGAAATGGGTCGACTCCCAGCCGGCGGATCTTCATGTCGAGCTGCAGTTCGCCCGGTCGCTGGCATCACCATCCGCTTACGCATGGCCGCAAATTCAGCAGGCGTTGCGCGTCCGCTCGATCGCAGAGGAACTGGCGTGTCATCCCGTTGCGGTTCGATGGTTCGCCGAGGATTTATTGCGAGGCGATCGACTGCGCTGGTACGGCGAACGCAAATTGAGTGCCCCGGTTCAAGGGAATGACAGTGCGACCGCACATCAGACGCTCCGTGAGGCCGAGTCGATTTATCATCAGACGGCCACTGCGACGGAAAGAATCTCCGC
>DASRYX010000554.1:0-5147 GCA_035686985.1 Planctomycetaceae bacterium
GAGAGAGCGGCATCGTGGCGAAGGCATGGGGCGGGGCGTTTGATCAGGCGACGGATCCGCGCGTCGAGAAGTTTACCGAATCGATCAGCTTCGATTCCCGATTGGCGGCTGTCGATATCCGCGGCTCACAAGCCCACGCGCGCATGCTCGCCAGCGTCGGTCTGCTGACGGACGCGGAAGCACAGTCAATCTGCACGACGCTCGACGACATCGGCCGCGAGATCGCCGCCGGGAAATTCGCGTGGAAGATCGAGCTCGAAGACATTCATATGCACATCGAGTCGGCGTTGATCCAGCGGATCGGCGACGTCGGCCGCAAACTCCACACCGGTCGCAGCCGGAATGATCAGGTCTCGACCGATCTCAAGCTGTATGTTCGCGACGCGCTGACCTCGATCGATGTGCTGCTGAAAGATGTGCAGCAGGCGTTCGTGGATCGCAGTGACGCGGACATTGATGTCGTGCTGCCGGGATACACGCATCTGCAGCGAGCTCAACCGGTAATGGCGGTCCATTACTGGCTGGCGTATTGCGAAAAATTTCAGCGCGACCGTGAGCGCGTGCAGGATTGCCTGAAGCGCGTGAATGTGCTGCCGCTCGGGGCTGCGGCACTCGCGGGGACGTCGTTGCCGATCGATCGCCACAAAACCGCAGAACTGCTCGGCTTTCCGGCCGTCGCGGGGAACAGTCTCGATGTGTCGAGCGACCGCGATTTCCTCGCCGAGTCGATCTTCACGCTGTCGCTGATCGCGGTCCATCTGGCCGGCTGGGCGGAAGAATGGATTCTGTGGTGCACGACGGAGTTCGGCTTCCTCAAGCTGCCGGATGCGTATACCACCGGGTCGTCGATCATGCCGCAGAAGCGGAATCCGGACGTGCTGGAACTGATCCGCGGTAAATCGGCCCGCGTGATCGCTGACGTGCAGCAGATTCTCACGCTCATCAAGGGTCTGCCGCTGGCGTACAACCGCGATCTGCAGGAAGACAAGCTCGCCTTCTTCGATGCCTACGACACGGTCCACGCGAGCTTGGAACTCGCCGCCGCGGTGGTGCGGTCGGCCCGCTTGCAGGTCGATACGATCAATGCCCGACTCGAAGAAGGCTTCCTCGATGCGACCACGCTGATGGAGTACCTCATCTCCAAAGGCGTGCCGATGCGGACGGGTCACGAAGTCGTTGGCCAACTCGTGCGCCTGTGTGAATCGAAGAAGTGCAAGCTCGCCGACTTACCCCTCGCGGAACTGCAGCAGCACAGTGACAAGATCGCCGCCGACGTAAGCGGATATCTCGGTACAGCGAATGTGGTCTCCCGCTTGCGCAGTTACGGCAGCGGCGGCCGCGAGTCCGTGCAACACCAGCTTCACCAGTGGAAATCACGTCTCGGCGCTGAATGACCATTCGCGCGGATCTTCGCTTCGCGGTTTCGCGCTGCGAGGGGAAGTGGTCGGCGCGACCATAATCCTCACGGGACGCGAAACCGCAAGCGGATTAAGAGAATCTCTTCACCGATGACGACTGCCCTCCCCCCCTACGACGCCCTGCTGCTGGTCTCCTTCGGCGGTCCCGAACGGCGCGAAGACGTGATTCCCTTCCTCGAAAACGTGCTGCGCGGCAAGCCGGTCCCGCGGGAACGGATGCTCGAAGTCGCCGAGCACTATTACCATTTCGACGGCGTCAGCCCGATCAATGCCCAGTGCCGGGAATTGCTGGCGGCGCTGCGTGCCGAGCTTGATGCGTCTGGGTTCACGCTGCCGTTGTATTGGGGAAACCGCAACTGGCACCCGTTGCTGACGGAGACCCTGCGGGAAATGACCGCGAAGGGACACCGCCGCGTCCTCGCGATCTTTACCTCGGCGTACAGCAGTTATTCGGGATGTCGGCAGTATCGTGAGAACATCGGCGCTGCACAGACAGAGGTGGGCCCGGATGCTCCCGCGGTCGACAAGCTGCGTGTGTTCTACAACCATCCGCAGTTTGTCGCCGCGAACGTCGATCGGATTCGCACAGCTTTGGCCAAGTTACCCGACGACGGCCGTGATCAGGCGACGCTGCTCTTCACCGCCCACAGCATTCCGCTGTCGATGGCGAATCACTGCGACTACGTGAAACAGCTCGAAGAAACGCGGCGACTGATAACGGAACAACTCGCCCACGCCGCGGATCGTTCGCAGCTCGTCTATCAGAGCCGCAGCGGGCGCCCGCAGGATCCGTGGCTCGAGCCGGATGTGAATGACGCGCTGCGCACATTACACGCGAACGGTTGCCCCGCGGTGGTGATCTGTCCGATCGGGTTTTTGTCCGATCATATGGAAGTGCTGTACGATCTCGATTACGAGTCGAAAGCACTGTGTGAAGAACTCGGTATGCCGATGACTCGCGCGGGGACCGTTGGCAGTCACCCGCAATTTGTGTCCTGCCTGCGCGATCTGATCGACGAACGGATCACGGGCCGCGCTGACAAAGCCTGCATCGGACAGTATGGGCCGAATCACGATGTCTGTCCGGAGGCGACGTGCTGTCTCTATCCGATGACACGGCCTTCCAGGTGAGCGTCGTGGCGTCAGCCCGACGAGATTGAACCATCAGCATGAGACTCGTCGGCCTTACGGCTCGACGCTCGCCCATCACCGTTTCTTCGCGGCTTTTTTCATCGGTTTCGTCGTCGGCGGTGCGATCAGGCTTCGCAATGTGCGCAGGTTGATCGCGTCGAGGCTCTCGCCGTCGCGCTCGCCTTTTTCGGTTTCGAGATACATCGGGATCGACTCGAAGCGTGGATCGTTCAGCAGATTGCGGAACGGTTCCAAACCAAGGCAACCTTCGCCGATGTGGTGATGTCGGTCCACCCGGCTGCCGAGCGGTTTCTTGCTGTCGTTGAGATGAAACGCGCGGATTCGTTCCAAGCCGATTGTCCGATCGAATTCGTTCATCGTCGCGGCGTATTCTTCCGGTGTGCCGAGCGGATAACCCGCGGCGAAGATGTGGCAGGTGTCGACACACACACCGAGCCGATGCGCCTGCTTCACTTGCTGAAGAATTGCCGCGATGTGCTCGAAGCGGTGACCGAGGCAGTTGCCCTGACCGGCGGTGCATTCCAGCCAGAGTTCGGTCTGCACGCCTTCGGTCACGGCGAGGACACGATCGAGGGCGTTGATGATCCGTTGCAATCCCTGTTCTTCGCACGAATCCACGAAGCTGCCGGGGTGCATCACGATCCCGCAGAGCCCGAGCGCTTCGGCCCGGTTGACTTCCACAATCATCGCTTCAATCGAGCGCTCCCAGAGATCGTCCCGCGGGCTCGCGAGGTTGATCAGATAACTGTTGTGCGCGCACGGTCGGGAGATGCCGCCACGGTCCAGCGCGTCGCGGAAGAGTTTGATGTCCTCAGGTGTGAGCGGCTTGCCCGCCCACTGGTTGTTGTTCTTCGTGAAGAGCTGGCACGTGGTCATGCCCAGATTCGCGGCGGCGTCCGCGGCCTTGTAATATCCGCCCGCGATCGACATGTGTGCCCCGATGAACCGCGTACTCACCCGTGTTCCTTCTCTTCTTCCGTAATCTCACGAATCACGCGGCAGGGATTGCCCGCGGCGAACACACCGTCGGGAATGTCGCGCGTCACCACGCTTCCCGCGCCGATCACTGTCTTCGAGCCGATGGTCACACCGGGGCAGATGATCGCCCCGCCGCCGACCCACACGTCCGATCCGATCACCACGGGCTTACCATATTCCTGTTGACGTCGGAGAGCCGCATTCAGTGGATGGACCGGCGTGTAGATTTGAACGGCGGGACCGAACAATGTGAAGTCACCAATGGTAATCGGGCAGACATCCAGCACGACGCAATTGAAGTTGAAGAAGACCCGTTCCCCGAGGTGGATGTTGGAGCCGTAGTCGCAGAAGAACGGCGGCTGCATCCAGACACTGTCGCCGCCCTTTCCGAAGAGTTGCTTCAAGATCGTCCGGCGGGAGTCCTGATCCGCGTCGCGGGTGGCGTTCAGATCCCAGCAGAGGTCGCGCGCTCGCGCCCGTGCCGCGACCAAGGCCGGGTCGAGCGCATCATACAGCTCTCCGGCGAGCATTTTGGATTCTTCGGTGGTCACGCTGGTCTCCTGGGTTCCCGAAGGAGTGAGAGAAAAAGGGCACCTGTCGAAAACGGATGTTGACATCCAATTTAATGGTGTTTAAGGTGATCGAGATTGCCCGCAGTGGTTGCGGGAGAGGCTGCAGTGCTCCAGACTCTGAGGAAGGCGCTCGTCATGTCACGTAAGTTATTTCTGCTCTTGCCGTTGCTCTCGGTGCTCGGTGTTGTCATGGCGACGTTGCCCCAAGGCGAAGCCCAGGCCCCGAAGTCGGATCCCGCGCTCGAACGGACGCGCAAGCAGGTCCGGATGCTCGACGACATCTACAAATCCGCCGTCGTGCTCATCACCACCCATTATGTGAACACGGACAAGGATCTCCCGGCAGGAACCGCGGCGATTGCTCTGTTCGACGCCGTCAAGAAGAAAGGCTGGCACGAAGTCCGGCTGCTGGACGTCGCCGGCGAGCCCATCGAGATCAACAATCTGCCGAAGGATGACTTCGAGAAAGCCGCCGTGGCGAAGATGAAGGCCGGCGAAGCGTATTACGAACAGGTCGTGCAGAAGGACGGCAAGCCGTATCTGCGCGCCGCGACGCCGATTCCGGTCGTTCTCGAGAAGTGCACCATGTGTCACGAGAACTACAAAGCGGCGAAAGCCGGCGCGGCGATCGGCTCCCTCAGCTACACGCTCCCCATCGAATAACGCAGCCGATTTTCAGCGATGTCCTTCTGTAACCCCGTCCGGCGTAACGCTCGCCGCCGACGGGGTTACGGCTTTATCGGTCAGATCAGTTCTGCGGAGAACACCTCCGAACACTGAGCTTTTGTGCAAAATCAGAAATTGGCTGTTGTGGGCGGTCCCCCCACGCCATTAGTTTTTCATCCTGGGAGACTGCGCAAAGATTTCGCGCGACCCCGAAACTCCTGATTCACTGCTGTTGGCTTTGCTGAGCGTTCATGAAAGGGCCTGTCGTGCGCCAGATTTCGGTCCGTCCCTGGGGGATGTTGTTCACGGTTCTCTGCCTGACGGTGACCGCCGGGCCTGCCGCTTCCGCGAATCAGCCCGG
>DASRYX010000555.1:0-6892 GCA_035686985.1 Planctomycetaceae bacterium
CGGAGTTCTGGCGCGACACGAACGTCTCCCGCACACTGCTGACCGAAGCCGAAAAAACCGGCGCGGCGTTGATCTATGGCATCGAGTGCGTCGACTTGAAAGAGACGGGCATCAAGCAGCACAACTCCGCGGTCCTCGTCAACACCGAGCGGGGAATCGCCGGGCGGTATGACAAGATGCATCTCGTTCCGTTCGGTGAGTACATTCCGTTCCAGAAATCGATGCCGTGGTTGTCGAAGTTCACGCCTTATCCGCCGGATTTCGGTCTCACCGCCGGGACCAATCCCGTGGTGTTTGAGCATCGTAACTTGCGCATCGCCCCGGTGATCTGCTTCGAAGACACCGTGCCCCATCTCGTCCGCAATGTTGTGGCGGGCGCGACCAAAGGGGACACCGACCGCCCGGTCGATGTGCTGGTCAACCTTTCGAATGACGGCTGGTTCCACGGTTCGAGCGGGCTCGATCAGCATCTGATCACGGCGGCGTTCCGGGCGGTGGAATGCCGGACGCCACTCGTCCGCGCGGTGAACACGGGAATCTCCACGGTGATCGATGGCGACGGCGCGATTCGCGAGCCGGAAGTGATGATCGACGGCGACACGCTGAAAGCCACGACCTTCACCGACCCGAGCACCGGCCGCTGGCGGAAGCAGGTCAACGCCTCGATCGTGCAAACCGTCCCGCTCGACAACCGCCGCAGCTTATACGTCCGCTACGGCGACTGGTTCGCCATGCTCTGCTGTGCAACGTGCGTGTTCAGTGCGCTATCCGCGGTTCCGTTCCGCCGAACGACGATCATGTAGCAGAGTTAACCGAGGCTGACTTCCGTGCCTTCTTCGCTCAAATCGACAGTCGCTGAAAGACTGTACTGGAGCTATGCCAACCTAGCGATGGCGGA
Organism: Planctomycetaceae bacterium; assembly: GCA_035686985.1. Lineage (GTDB taxonomy): Bacteria > Planctomycetota > Planctomycetia > Planctomycetales > Planctomycetaceae > DSVQ01. Next base: position 899 of record DASRYX010000555.1, read on the forward strand.
GATGGCCGTCCACAACCAGGATGCGAAGTATTCGCGGAAGCATTTTATGATTCGAGCGAGGCTTTACTCCGGTCTGATCAAGGGAACGATGTCACCTCGCTCATTGATGCGCGATCAAAGAATTCGTATGCAACTACCTCAAGAGTGCGTCTACTGCGGCGATGGTAAGCAACTCTCCATAGACCATATCGTTCCGGTGAATCGTGGAGGAGCAGATACCGGTGACAATGCTGTGTGGGCTTGCCGGACATGTAATTCGTCAAAATCGGATCGCGATCTATTTGCATGGTGGGCGGGGCGCCATCATGGATTGCCGCCGCTCTTCGTGGTCAGAGTCTATCTTAAGCAGGCAATCGCTTATTGTATTGCCGCGCAGCTGATGGAGTATCCGTGGGAGTCCGTTACACATGGCCCCTTTTCTTTCAGTGATATTCCTATGGAATATCCTGAGCCAAAAGAATTAGCCTTCACGCCTTTTCACTCTCGAAAAGTGACATAATAAAAATTGTTCAGAGTGGGCCAGATTAGGGCTGGGCGAGTATCAATTCCTGGCGTCTGCTCCAGCACCTGTCATCGCCCCGGCGTGGACGCAACACTGGCATTCGATCGTACGTGCAACGGGATCGCGGCGGACGCCTGGTTGCCCTGCGTCTGAGCGACGGCGTGGATCCAGCGGGTGGTTTCACCGATCCATGGTCGGGCGGTAAGGAAGATCTGGCGTTCGGTCTCATTCGCACGGACCAAGACGCCCGACAGGCCGATGTTGTCCACGATGATGCCGTGCGGCAGGTTGTCGATGTCGAGCTTCACGTCGCCATCGAAGCCGTTGCGTTCCACGCGGATTTTCGCGGTGATGGTGGTGCCGGGTGTGATCACCACGCCGCCATCGGTCGAGGTGGTGGCGAGATCATCCGGCACGAGGGTGATGCGGATCGATGCAGGCTTTTCCAGGGTGATGGTGCCGAGGTTCCCCGCGGGCTTGCTAACCGTCTGCCCGGCGATGTCCGCGGCAGCGGTAACCACGACTTTCGCCCACGTGTCCTTGTCCGCCGGCTGAGCATCCGCGGCGGCGGTGATCACGCTGAACGTATTCAGTTGACCGGCGGCGATCACGGTCGGCTGCGCGACATGGTAGCCCGCGGGCAGGTTGTCGACGCTGATGCGAATCGCGCCATCGAAGTTATCAATGCGGTCCACATTGAACTTGAGCCGCTGTCCGCTTCCTGCGGGGATTTTCACGTTCATCGTTTCCACCGTCACATGGAAACCGGGCTGCGGCGGGCGAACCGTGAGTTGATAGGTGTGCTTGTCACTCACGAAGCCGCGGGAATCGGTGACACGCACGAGATAGGTGCCATCGGCAGGAGCTGTGAAGGTGAGGCGTGAGTCTGTCCCCAGTTCGCGCTCAGCGTCATCATCGTTGGTATAGAACACGGGGAAGACGGGCAGGCCGTTGTCGACAATCGGTGCTCCCGGCGGATACGCTTCGACGATATACACCGGCTGCTCTTTCGCTTGTCCGGTGGCGGATGTATCGAAGTAATTCCGCCGCTTGCCCGCGTTCTGATAGAGTTCGAACCCGGAGTCCGGCCCGCGCGGTGCCCGGAACAGTTTGCAGATTTCGCCATTCATGTAGAGCAGCTGGTTGAGGTCCATTTCCTCCCAGTATTCCAGCCGGACTTCCAACTGTGAGGAATCGATCGGCCGGAAATTGACGTACGAATCCCGCACAGCCTGCAGCAACGCACGGGGCACCGGCTGGCCGTTGGTGTCCAAGACCTCGAGCTTGGTATCAGCTTTTGATCCACTCCGCGCGGCATTGGTCTCGATGATCCATGATTGTCCCGCTTTGGCTTCAAAGCGATACAGATCGGCATCACGGCCGGTGGTGGAATTCAACGTCGCCTTCACAACGGCAGGAAGCGTCAACGGCTGTGCTTGTGCGGCGTCATCATTCGGCTCAGCTTCCGCGATCTCGGCGGGCATGGGCGCTGCATCGGTCTTCGTGATCGCCGGTGAATCCGGCAGCGCTTCCAAGTCATTGGTGCGATCGGCCCAGGCCGGATCGACGGGATACGCCGCGAATTCACCGTTCATGCGACCCACGAACAACTGTTTCGAATCATGCGAGAACGCGACCGCGGACGGCCAGTCGGTCTGGCGTTCCAGCATCGCCACCTGCGTGAACGTGCGGGTTTCCCACAGCTTGATGCGCCGGTCTTCGGACGCGGACGCCAGCAGTCCGCCATCGGGGGAAAACACGGTTCGCAGGATCGGGGCCTCGTGGGCGAACCGCGCGTAGGCAATCGGATTGGTTCCCTCTTTGCCGGTCTCAGAGATCTGCCAGACGCGGACCCGCATGTCGACCCCACCGGCGGCGACAACCTTGCCGCTGGGGCTGAACTGCACGTGATACTGTTCCTTCGACGGCTGTGCGAACGTATCGAGTCGCTGCCCCTGGGCGACATCCCACAACTTGATCGTCCGGTCGCCGCTCGCTGATGCGAGAATCTTCCCGTTCGGATGAAACGCGAGCGAGTAAACCGCATCGTTATGACCGCTCAACGTCTTGAGAGCCGCGCCGGTTTTCGCATCCCACGTGCGGATGTCTCGGTCATAGCTCGCGGTGGCCAAAATAGTTTCGTCCGGACTCAGCGAGGCGGAATACAGGGCATCCTGATGGCCGGTGACGACGAGACCGCGCGACCAATCCGCCGGATTCCACAGCGTCGCTTCTCCGCTCAGCCCGGACTCGCCGGCGGCCACCACGAGACGATCACCCGCCGTGGAAAACTGCACATCCGCGATGGCCCCCGTGTGACCGACCAGCTGAGTGACCGCCTTGCGGTCTGATGCAGCGACGATTTCCACGACATCGGGCCGGGCAATCGCCAGAAAGCGTCCCAGGGGATCGACGGCTATCGCGGTGACGGGAGAACGAACTTTCGCTTGCAGCGCCACCTTCGGAGTGACCAGTCCCGTGGCGGCCAGTCCCCCCGCGGGCGGTTTCGCTCCGCCGTCGATCCACGCCTTGATCAGCGCGAGTTCCGTGGGCTTCAGTCGCGCCTGATCTTTGGGCGGCATGACGGTGTCGTCCGTCGCGGTGAGCCGCTTCCAAAGTTCGCTCTTCGCGCTGTCACCGGCGACAATGGACGCCCCGGAATCGCCCCCTTTCATTGCGCGGGCGAAGTCCTCTAGCACCAGCCCGCCCTCGGCTTCTTTCGCATTGTGGCAGCCATTGCACGACCCCCGAAAAATCGGCTGGAGCGCCACAAAATCCGGAGTATCGGCCGCGAACGTGCTGCTCGTAATCACTGCAACGAATACGAAAGGCGTGCAACGCAGCATGGCTGAGGATCCCGTTCTCTCGAATCAGTGATCTGCAATTTGGACCGATCGACGACCAGCAAACGTCGCCAACTCAGTGCTGGAACAGAAACTCGCGGCTGGTGAGGACGCTCCAGAGGATGTCCTCGATCACCGGGCGGCGGTCGCTGTCGGATGCCTCCGTCAACGCGGTGACCAACCGTGATTTTTCGTTCTCGGTTGGCAGACGGCTGAACGCGGTGAGATAGAGGTTGTCGACGACTTGCTCGGGTGGCGTTTTCTCGTCGATCCATTTCGCGATGCGGCCGTCCTTGGCTTCCAGCTTTTCCAGCAGTGTCTTGCCATTCGCGAGGTGCAGCACCTGCGTCATGCTCGGCTCATCGCTGCGTTCACAGGTACAGGTGAGAACCCGCTCCGGACGGCCGAACGTGTCGAGGAAATACGACGCCACGGCGGTGTCTTTCAGCTGTAACACCCGCGTCCCGGCAGGCATGTCCTTGAATGGAGTCATCACGCCCGTGACATCCCCCACCGCATCGAGCAGCACTTCGGCCTTCAGGCGGCGGGGATAACACCGCGCATAGAACCGCTGGTCCGCGCTGTTTTCAGGCAGGGCGTGACTCGACCGCTGATAGGTCTGCGAGTTGAGAATCAGCCGCATTAATGATTTTGTGTCATATTGATTCTGCACGAGATGGTCTGCCAACGCTGTCAGGAGAAGATCATTACTCGCGGGATTTGTGAGGCGCAGATCATCGACCTTTTCTACTAACCCGACGCCCAGATAATTTGCCCAGATGCGGTTGGCGATTGCCCGGCTGAAATACGGGTTCTCAGGAGCCGTCAACCACTTGGCGAGATGTTCACGACGATCGGTCGGATCGTCGAAAGACATTGCGCCGCCGTCCAGCGGTTTGGGCAACTGTGCCTTGGCGACACGGGGCTGGATCAGTTCGCCGCGATCAGCAAGAAAGATCGTACGGTTGCCGTCGCCGTTACGAAAATCGCCACCCCACCCCTTACCGCGGACGCGGGAAAATAGGCTCGCCATGCCGTAGTAATCGTCGTTGGTCCATTTTTCGAGCGGGTGGTCGTGGCAACGAGCGCAGTTGATCGACATGCCCAGAAACGCCATCGAGGTCGTCTCCGCCATGTCGAGTGGGTCCTGATGCAGCGAGTAGAAATTCGCCGCGCCGTTCTCGATCGTGTTTCCTTTGGCGGTCACAATCTCCCGGACGAACTGGTCCCACGGCGTATTCGCCGCGACGCGGTCCCGGATCCAGTTGGAGAACGATTTCAGCGCGTCTGGACGCAGTCGTGAACCCGACAGGAGTAATAAGTCAGACCACTGATACGTCCAATAATCGACGAAGGCCGGTCGGGTGAGCAGGTCATCGATGACTTTCTGCCGCTTGAGCGGGTCGGTGTCAGCGAGAAAATGTAACGCTTCATCAGCCGTGGGGAGCATGCCAATCGTGTCGAGGTGCGCCCGCCGCAGAAATTCGCCATCGGTGCAGAGCGGCGACGGCGGCATGTTCAGCGCCCGCAGCTTGTCGATCACCAGCCGGTCAATCAGGTTAGCGTCGGGAGCGACGGTGTACGCCTCCGGAGCGACCGCCTGCGGATAAGGCACAGTGACCGTGGCGACCACGTTCTGCGCGAGATACCACGCGACGATCGCCCCTTCGCCACTCCCTGTGACGGTGACCTGGCCGTTGTCGTCGACACTGCACGCGGAATGATTGGTGGACGTATACTTCGCCCACCGCGTGACATCTTCGACATGCCCGTCCGAGAAGTGGGCTCGCACAACGAGCGTCTGCTTGTCACCCGCCGAGAGTCGAACGGCTTTGGGCAGGATCTCCAGCTGCGTAATCTTCGGGTCATCTGCTGTCGGCCCCGGCTGTCCCTGGGCAATCCACTCGGCGATCACGCGGTATTCGAGAGAATCTTCACGGAATCGCAGCCCGCCCTTGTGGGGGATCGCCCCGGTCGGCTTCGTGAGTAACAAACTGCGACCTGGATCATGCGGGACAATGCGCCGCCCACGGGCCTGGCGCGTCAACGTGAGATAGTCGCCTTCCGGATCGTAACCCCGCAGTGATAAACGGAACCCGTTCTTGCCCGCCGCGGCTCCGTGGCACGCCCCCATGTTGCAGCCAGTCTTCGACAGCACCGACTGCACCTGATTGCGGTAGCTCCACACATGCGGCACATCGAACTTTTCCACCGTCACGTTCGCGGTGGCAGCTTTGCCTTCAGCGTTCACCGTCACGGTGGCCCGGCCGTTACCGGTGGGGGTCAGCACGCCGTCCACGAGACGAACAATGCCTTCGTTGGAAGACGTGACCTGTACGCCGTTGCGAAGTTCGGTCCCGACAACGCCGCCGTCAACGCGTTGCACGAGCAACCGCTGCCGCGCTTCGGGGCCGGAGAGCGTGATGTCCGCAGGCAGTACGGTGATGTCTGCCGCCGAGACGCTCCCGGAAATGAGGATGCAACTCAGTAGTAGCGAGCGAATCACGGGGACATCCTCAGTTCGAGGTGAATTCTTGTTTTAGAGTCGGATTGATTTGACGTTGCGTTAGATCTGCTACCCACTCGGCACCGTCCACTCGAATCACAACGTTGCCCGTGACCGAATCCCTGGCCAGAGTAATGTCATGT
>DASRYX010000556.1:0-9698 GCA_035686985.1 Planctomycetaceae bacterium
CCGCCGACTCCCGTCCAAGTGAAGCAGGCAGGGATCGATCTCGATGAGTTGACCGCCCAGGAGAAGAAGGCCAAAGAAGAATTTGCCGCGGTGGTGCAGAGCCATCGGGGGACGCCGTGGGCGAAGCTTGCCGCGAATGAACTTGCCACCGGTTTCGGTCTCGAATGGATCGAGCACTACCATGATCCGAAATACGATCTTGTCGGCAAGGACATCAAGCTGCCGAAGCCGTAACCGCCGTTGACGCGATTTCGGCGTTTCGCCATTCTTTCGCCACATGCAGGCAAACTTCACGACAGGGAGGTCGCGATGAAGGTCTATGGTGTCATTCCCGGGCGATTGCAATCCACCCGATTGCCGCGCAAGCTTTTGCTCGCGGAAACCGGCAAACCGCTGATTCAGTACGTGTGGGAATCGGCTCGCCAGGCAAATCTGCTGGCCGACGTGCTCATCGCCACCGACAGCGATGAAATTGCGAGTGTCGTCCGCGACTTCGGCGGGCGCGCCGAAATGACCGGCGATCATCCCAGCGGCACCGACCGCATTGCCGAAGTTGCCCGGCGGTCTCTCACCGATGCGGACATCATCGTCAACATCCAGGGCGATGAACCCGAACTGAATCCCGCGCACATCGATCGCGTCGTGCAATTGTTAATCGATGATCCGCAGGCACCGATGGCCACGTTGGCGACACCGCTGCATCACGCCGAGCAGGTTTTGGCCACATCGTGCGTGAAGGTTGTCTGCGGCGCCAACGGTCAGGCGCTCTATTTCAGCCGCGCACCGATTCCTCATCTCCGAGACCGCGATGTCGCCGCCGTGCTGGCAGCCGGTGAGCGCCCGTGGCTGCTGCACCTGGGAATCTATGCATACCGCCGTGATTTTCTGCTGAACATTACCCGGCAACCCCTGTCGCGGCTCGAAAACCAGGAAAAACTCGAGCAGCTTCGGGCGATCGAAGTCGGTGCCCGCATTGCAGTTGGCGTCGTCGATCAGCAGTCCGTTGGAATCGACACGCCGGAAGATTATGCTCGTTTCGTCAATCGCCAGTTGTCCGCTGTCAGTCATTCAAGACGATTCGCTGCCTGAAACGGCGTGAATCGCAGCTGTTCGTGGACGAATTGTCGAGCGACCCGGAATCGCAGACCCGACAACTGACCACGGACCACTGACTCTTCATGACCAAGCACATCTTCGTGACCGGCGGCGTCGTGAGTTCTCTCGGCAAGGGACTCACGTCCGCGTCGATCGGCTGCATTCTGGAACGCCGCGGGTTGCGGGTCCGCATGCAGAAGCTCGACCCGTACATCAACGTCGACCCGGGGACGATGAGCCCGTATCAGCACGGCGAAGTCTATGTCCTTGATGACGGTGCCGAAACCGATCTCGACCTTGGTCATTACGAGCGGTTCACCAACAGCCCGCTCTCGCGCGATTCGAATTTCACCTCGGGCCGCATCTATCTGCGCGTCATTGAAAAGGAACGCCAGGGGAAATACCTCGGTGGCACCGTGCAGGTCGTCCCGCACATCACGGATGAAATCAAATCATCGGTGCTGAAACTGGCGGGTCCCGATGTCGACGTGGTGATCACGGAACTCGGCGGCACCGTCGGCGATATCGAAGGCTTGCCGTTCCTCGAAGCGATCCGCCAGATTCCGCTCGACATCGGTCGTGAGAACTGCCTGTTCATTCATCTGACCCTCGTGCCTTACTTGAAGGCCGCGAAGGAACTCAAGACCAAGCCGACGCAGCACAGCGTGCAGCAACTGCGGCAGATCGGGATCCAGCCCGACATTCTCATCGTTCGGACAGAACGCCCGCTCGGCCGCGACAACGCCGAGAAAATCGCGCTCTTCTGCAACCTGGAAAAGCGCGCGGTCATCGAAGAACGCGACAAGGAATTCTCGATCTATGAAGTGCCGCTCGGGCTGATCGATCACGGCCTGGATCAGCTGATTCTGCAGAAGCTCGGCATGCAGGCCGGGCCGTGTGAGATGGATGACTGGGAAGAACTCGTCCGCCGGATTCGTAACCCCGAGCAGGAAGTCACGATCGCGGTCGTTGGCAAGTACATCGAACATCGTGATGCCTACAAATCGATCTACGAAGCGCTCGATCACGCCGGCTTCGCGCACAGCACGCGCGTCATCGTGAAGCGGATCGAAGCCGAAGAGCTCGAACAGACCGACGCCGCGAGCGTGCTCGCCGGCGTGGATGGCTTGCTCGTTCCCGGCGGCTTTGGAATGCGCGGCGTCGAAGGCAAGATCCAGGCGGCCCGTTTCGCGCGGGAGACCGGCTTGCCGTACTTCGGCATCTGCCTCGGCATGCAGATCGCCGTGATTGAGTTCGCCCGCAGCGTCCTCGGCCACACCGATGCCAACAGCACCGAGTTCGACGCCAACACACCGCATCCGGTCATCTGTCTGCTGGAAGATCAGAAAAGTGTTCGCGAAAAAGGGGGCACGATGCGACTCGGCACTCAGCCGTGCGAGCTCACCGAGCACTCCCTCGCCGAACGGACGTACCAGCAGTCTTCGGTCTGGGAACGTCACCGCCACCGCTATGAATTCAACCCGTCGTATAAGCAGGCGATGGCGGACAAGGGCATGATCGTTTCCGGCCAAAGCCCGGACGGTAAACTCGCGGAGATCGTGGAAATCTCCGATCACCCCTGGTTCCTGGCCGTGCAGTTCCACCCGGAATTCAAGTCGAAACCCAATCGCCCGCACGCGCTGTTCAACAGTTTCATTGAAGCCGCTCTCGAACGCCGTGCCGAGCGAACCGCGACGCCGGTGTAAAATCCGTCACAGCCCGGAGCGCAAGCGACGGATGTCGTATCCACCCAATTCCGATGCCTTTGCGATCACCGCGGTCCTTCTGGCAGCGCTGGCCATCACGATCGTTGCTTTGTCGAAGTCACCGTCGTCGATCGTCGATCAGCGCCTCGTAGGAACCTGGCAGTCGGATGCCGAGAGGACCATCGCCGAGCTTTATAAAGATCGCCCGCTCAGCGATGAGCAACACACGAAGCTGCGAAACCTGTTCGGCAAGCTGCGTGTGAACTACACGCGCAATCATCAGTGGACATCGGACCTTGAGGGATTCATCGACAGTGGGCAGTATCGGATCGTGAAGCGTGATGGTGCCTCGCTGGTCCTGCGATCCTGGTCCGACAAACCGACTGAATTGGAGAAGCTCGGATTCGGCAGCGAAACCATCTATCGGATCGAGTTTGATGGTGCCGAAGGATACTGGCTGATCAACGAGACTTACGGATTACGGGAACGCTTTCGGCGGATCCCCTGATCGCCATCGCTTGCGCTCCGGACTGTGATTTCAATTCCCCGTCGCGGCTTCCATCAGGGCCGCCTCGGAGAAGTCTTCGCGCTGGAATTCACCGGTTTTGCGGCCTTCGCACAGAACCACGATGCGGTCGCACACGGTCAGCAGCTCAGGTAGTTCGCTCGAGGTGATGATGATCGCCAGTCCCTGCTGGCAAAGTTCGTCGATGAGACGATAGATTTCGGCCTTCGCGCCAACATCAATTCCGCGGGTCGGATCATCGAGCAGCAGCAGCACCGGGTTGGTGCGCAGCGCCCGAGCGATCAGGCACTTCTGCTGGTTCCCGCCGCTGAGCGACAGAATCGACGCTTCACCGCCCGCGGTTTTAATGCGCAGCTGCCGGATCGATTCGTGACCGGCCGCGGCTTCGCGACCGAATTGAATCAAACCGGCAATGGCGGCGTGGCCGAGGCTCGACAGCGTAATATGTTCGCGGACATTCATCGTCGCGATGACGCCGTACCGCTTGCGGTCTTCGGTGACCATCGCGACGCCGGCCTGCAGTGCGGCCTGCGGATCGGCAAATCGCACCCGCTTTCCCCGCAGAACGATGTCACCCTGCGGGGGCTCGGCGCTGCTGCCGTACAGACATTCAAGCAGTTCGGTCCGCCCCGCACCCATCAACCCGGCGATTCCCAGGACCTCTCCTTTTCGTACTGAAAGCGAGACGTTCTGCAACCGCCATCCGCGGGCGTGTCCGGGCCAAGGCAGTGACAAATTCTCCACCCGCACGACCTCTTCGCCAGCCGGCTGCGGCGTGCGAAAGCCCGCCGTGTTGATCTCACGGCCGACCATCAGCCGCGTGATCTCCTTCGGCGAAGTCGCCGTACGCTCGAGCGTCTGGATCACCTTGCCGTCGCGAAGGACCGTGATGCGATCGGCGAGTCGAAAGACCTCGTCCATTTTGTGCGAGATATAAATGATCGTCACGCCCTGCTCGCGCAACTTGCCGATGATCCGGTAGAGCCGCGCGACTTCACTTTCCGTCAGCGCGCTGGTCGGCTCATCCATGATCAGGATCCGCGCCCGCAACGCGAGGGCCTTGGCGATCTCGACAAGTTGCTGGTCACCAATGCGCAGCGTGCGGATCAGATCATCCGGGCGGATCGCACACTCAAGCTGCGTGAACAGCTCGGCGGCTTGGGCACGCATAGCCGCGTCATCGAGCCAGACGCTGAGCTTCGTCAGCTCACGCCCGAGGAAGATATTCGCCGCGGTGGTGAGATCGCCGACAAGATTCAATTCCTGATGAATGATGCTGACACCATGTCGTTCGGCGTCGCGCGTGCCGGTGAAGCGGACGGGTTTACCGTCGAGCTCAATCGTTCCTTCGTAGTCGGAGATCACCCCCGACAGGATCTTCATCAGCGTGCTTTTGCCGGCTCCGTTCTCGCCGCACAGGGCAAGCAGTTCGCCCGGCCGGACATCGAACGAAACGTCCTCAAGCGCGGTGACGGCGAAGAACCGCTTGGTGACGTTCGCAAATCGAATTCGCGCGGGAGCGGTCATTCGGTCACCGTCGCTCCGGAGAGCGCCCGCCGCAGTCCCACCACGCCGCCGGGCGTGACTTTCGTGCCGTGCAGGTCGACCACTTTCAACGATTTGAACCGGGGCAACGCTCTCAGCGTCCGGTCGGTGACCGCGGTGTTGCCCAGCCGTAATTCACCCAGCGGTCGCAGGTGTTCGAGCTTGGAAGTCAGCTTACGGAACGTTTCGTCATCGACCGTGGTGTCGGTAAGGTCGACCACGATGCCGGTGTCGTTCTGAGTCACACGGCCACTCACGCGCTGCACGGCGGCGATGGCGGCATTCGTCTGCACGGCGGGGTACGCGCGATCCAGACCAATCACCAGCGCGATGGTGGTTACCGCCCAGGCAATGCCCGCACGGCGTCGGGCCGCAGGCGACCATTCGCGTCGCGCCAGCAGCAACAACGCCACGGTACTGAGCATCGCAATCGACGAGAGCCACAGGGCGTCCATGTTCATGCGGCCCTGTGTAAACTTGATCCCGAGCAGTGCCGTCAGCACGCCGGCGAGGATCGTCAGGTTGAGAATGGTTACCCACCCCAGACCACCGGCGAAGAGTCCGCGCCGATGCGACGCGGTCGATGCATTGTGCGAGAACGTCACGGCGAAGACGACCACCACGCCGACGATCAATCCTTCGAAGACATCGGCTCCGGTGTCGATGATCTTGGCCACGCCGTCAATCACCACGCGGAGAAACAACGCCCCCAGCAATGTCCCCGGGACAGTCCCGACGCCTCCCTGCAGCGAGCAACCGCCGACGACTGCCGCGGCGATCGCGTTCAATTCATAACCGCGACCGAGCGTCTGCGGTTCGGCGACCGTCTGGTCGCACACGTAGAGAATGCCGGACAGCGAACTGAGAATCGCGCTGAGGCAGTAAGCGACCCATTTGAGGTGATCGGTTTGAATCCCGCTGAGTCGCGCGGCTTGTTCATTCCCGCCGAGGGCATACAAATGCCGGCCGAGGACCGAGCGGCTGAGCATCACCCACAGTGCGAGACTCAGTACCACGACAAGGACCGCGGGAATCCACACTGAGTTGGCGAGGTAGCGAAACTGTTGGTTCGCCACATTGATTTGAGTTCCCACACCACCGTTGACCGCGAGCGTGACGGATTCGCACAGGGCCCGGGCGAGGCTGCGGAGGCCCACGAGCGTGGCGAGCGTTGCCACAAACGGCGGCAGCCCCACGACGGTGATCAGCCACGCGTGCAGACTGCCGATGAGAAAGCCGACGAAGACCGTGCCCCCAATTGCTGCCCCGGCGACCCACATGGGCAGCGGGGCGTTGGGTGTCGTCAAGGCTTCTGGGGCCAAGAGCAACATGATCGTCGCGCAGACGGTGCCGCTGAGCGCGATGACCGATCCGGTGGAGAGATCGATGCCACCGGTGATGATCACCACCGCGGCGCCGGGGGCGAAGAGGCTGAGCATCGACCATTGCCGCAGCAACTGCCAGCCGCTGTTCGCCGGGTCGGTGATGTAATTGTGCTGGGCATCAAGCACAGCGGTGGCGATGACGACGATCAGGATCGCCAGCAGCAGGCTGAATTCATGACGACGCCAGAAGGACGGAGCGGACACGGTGCACTTTCTTATTCACTCGTGCCCATGCTCTGCGTGGGCACGTCCGGTCTTCGACGCTCCGCGTCGTCTTCAAGGTTCATGCGACGCGGAGCGTCGCCGCCGAGCATTCCCACGCGAACGTGGGAACGAGATATGTTGGGATGATCACGAACCAGCAAGGCCGTACTTTTCCAGCCAGGCTTTGAAATCGGAGAGCGTGTGCACTTTTACTTTCTCGCCGAACGCGGCTTTGGCCACCGGGGATGCGTCGGTCGGAACGACGACTTTCAAGCCGGTATCGAAAATGTCGCCGCCGTCTTTTCCGAGTTCCGGCAACAGCTCTTTCTGAGCGGCGTCATCCTTCGCAACGATCGCTTTCAGCAGCTTCACCCCCTGGAACCCCATCGCATACGGGTCCTGCACCACCATCACGTCGACATCGCCGTCGGCCATCGCCTGGATGGTGCCGGGTTCGGCATCGAAGACCACGATGCTGTATTTGTCGCGGGCTTTCAGTTCGCGGACCACGTCGACGATCGCCGGGGCGTTGTACGACCAGATGCCGACGAGCGTGTTGAGGCCCGGATGATTGCCGATCGCATTGCGGACGTTGTCTTTGGCGCGAGTGCGATCGAGATCGTCCCCCATCGAATCCTTCGCCGTGAACTTCGGCCCGGCTCCTTCGCCGAAACCGCCGATCCGTTCGATGGCGTTCTGGGCTCCGGTCCGGCCGACGAAGGTCACATACTCGCCACCGTCCGGCCGCAATGCCGCGGCGGCCATCCCGAGGACTTTCCCCCCGGCGAGATTGTCGGTTCCCACGAACGCCGTCCGCGCATCACGGAATTTTTCGCGGTCCAGGTCGGAGTCGATCGTGATGACGGCGATGCCCTTCTTCTGCAGAGCTCGCAATTCATCCGCCACAGCGGCGTTGCTGGCATCGATCGCGGAGACCCCCACGCCAGCGATATCGCTCTGGCTGCCGTACTGGCGCAGCTTGTCAATCTGGCCCTGCGGCGTGCCGTCGTTGACTTCCATCTCGGCCGACAACCCGGCTTCTGCGAGTTTGAACTGCGTGTTGGCATCCTGGACGCCGGCCCGACAGGCGTCCCAATACGGCGAGTTGCCGTTGGTCAGGACGATGATCCGTTTGGTGGCTTTGTTAACGGCGGCGGTGTCCGGAGCGGCGGATTTGTCCGGCGCTTTCGCGGCCTCCTTCGGAATCTCGGACGCACAGCCAGCGGCGAGGGCGATCACACCGACGCACCAGACGGACCAACAACGACGAGCGAACAACATGGTGAGCAGCTCCGGACGCGAAATACCTCGGTCAACGGTATGATGAAACCGTGAAGTGAACCGAAACGATACCGCTGACAGCGAACGCCGGTCAAGCGGCGCACGTTCGCTTCCATCAAGGGCACAGTCTTGGATCTCAATTTGACGGCTCACGTGGCCGTGGTCACCGGGGGCGCGAGCGGCATTGGTCGCGCGGCCGTCGATGCGTTCCGCGCGGAAGGCTGCCGTGTCGCCGTGTGGGATTTACAGCCGCCGGCCGATGTCGCCGCGATGTGCGATCGGTTCGTCCGCTGTGACGTTTCCGAGTGGGAGTCGGTCCAACAGGCGCTGATCGAGACCGAGAAATCGCTGGGACCCGTCGATCATCTTGTTCATGCCGCGGCGATTGGCTCCGGGCATTTCGGCTTTCCGTTCACTGAAATTCCGGTCGAAGCGTGGCCGCGCGTACTGGAGGTGAACATCTTGGGCATGACCCACATCGCCCATGCGGTTGCACCGGGGATGCGCGAGCGAAAAGCCGGAACGTGCGTGTTCGTGGCTTCGGTCGCGGGCCAGATCGGCTCGCCGACCGATCCGCCCTACAGTGCCAGCAAAGCCGCGAACATCAACTTCGCGCAGTGCCTGGCGAAGGATCTGGCTCCGTTTGGCGTGCGGGTGAACACCGTTTGCCCGGGCATGGTGCAGACGCCACTCAATCGCCGCGTGTGGCAAGGCTGGCACGATCGCCAACCGCCGGAGCTGCGAAAAACGTACGAAGACTGGGCCGGTGAAAAAGTCCGCCAAATCGTCCCGCTGCAACGTTGGCAGACCCCGGCCGATATCGCGAACATGATCGTGTTCCTGTCCTCCGAGCGTGCGGCCCAAGTGACCGGGCAGACCATCAACGTCGACGGCGGTTTCGTCATGCACTGGTAACCATCAGGAGACCCAGGGATAAGAATCCCTGGGCGTCAGGAAGCTGCGATATGACCGGACGATCCATCCCCGTGAAGTGGTATGCGGAACAGTCGTGGGACGACTGGCAACGCCAGCTGCGGTTCAACAACGGGATTGAACAGCGGTATCAGGCGTTTCTGGCCCTCACGCAGCTGGGACCGGCGGACAAGGTCGCCGCGGTCACGGTGGAACTGCTGGCCGATCCCGCCGCCGATCTGCAGGCCGCCGCCTTGCGTTGGTGGCAGACGGCGGAGCAGATCCTCGCCGATGAACACGCCAAAACCGTGCAGGATCACGCCGAAAAACTTCTCGCCACTGAAGATCCCGACGTGCGACTGGAAGCGGCGGCGACGCTCGTTCGCTTTGAACCGCGACATCGGGAGGCCGCCGGAACGTTGCTGGAACTTGCACAGCGGGACGACCTCGAACCGCTGACCATGGCTCAGTTAGCGAAACTGATGGGGGGCCTCGTGACACACGCCGACGTGACGGTGCCACTATTGGGCCAGTGGCTCCGTTGCGATCATGGCGAAGTTCGCGAAGCGGCCGCGACGGCCCTCGCCACTTTAGGCCCGGACGCGACGCCGCAGGTGACGGAACTGATCACAGCTCTCGACGACGAAGAACCCGTTGTCCGCGAGCAGGCGGCGCTGGCGCTGGGCCGCATCGGATTGACCTCGCTGAACATCGTTGAAGCGCTGACGGTCGCCACGAATGACGAAGATACCGAGGTGGCCAACATCGCCCGTGCGGCGCTCGAATCCCTCAAAAAGTAATCGACGATCGCTTGCGCTTTGCACGATCCCAAGGTTGCGACCTTTGTGAACCTGCAAAGCGCAAGCGACTCAGGTTGATTACTCCTGCACGAGCAGATTCACACCCTTCTTGTTCGACAGCACAATGTCGAGCTTCCCGTCCTTGTTGAAGTCGATCATCTGGAACTGCGTGCCGACACCGGTGTCTTTTCCGGCGATGATCTCCTGCTTCTCGAACTTCGGTGCCGCCCCTTTTTCCCGCTGG
>DASRYX010000557.1:0-4796 GCA_035686985.1 Planctomycetaceae bacterium
AACTCAAGCTTCACGTTCGGAATGTCCCGGCCGCGTTTTTCGAGTTCTTCAATGATCTCCTTGGAGGTCCGCTCGCGTTCGGCCCACGGCTTGAGATTGATGAGGCAGGTTCCTGCGTTCGAACCGCGGCCTTCTGTCAGAATTTCATAACCGGCGAGCGAGGTCACGGACGTGATCTCGTCGAAATCTTTGCAGATCTTCTGCAGTTCGTGCGACTTGGCGTTCGTGTATTCCAGTGTCGATCCCGGGGGCGTCTGGATGATCCCGTAGATCACGCCCTGATCTTCCAGCGGGATAAAGCCCGCTGGAAGAACCTGATTCACGACCATAATCCCGTAACAGAACGCGCCGATGACGAGCATCGTCAGCAGCCGCCGTGTGACGATCACGCTCACAATGGCAACGAAGCCGTTCGTGACTTTTTCCACACCGCGATCAAACCACTTGATGAAAATGCCCAGCGGCCCACGTTTCTTCTCTTCGCCCGGTTCACTGCCCGAGAGCATCGCGCGGAACGTGAGGATCATCAGCACCGCCATGATGCCGCTGATGATCATCGTTCGCGTTTCGGTCAGTTCCATCTGCTCGGAAACCAGGTGATGCACGAATTCAACGTGCAGCGTTTCATAGACCCCATATCCGGCGGCCAGACCCAGTGCAACCGCCAGGATGCCGCGGAGAATGTAGGCCTGACGCCCGGCGATCATCTTGAGGCCGCGATTTACCAGACCGATGATTCCATGCTGTTCCTGATGCTTCGTGTGCGGCTTGAGAATCATGGCGCACAACACTGGCGTGAGCGTCAACGCGACGACACCCGAGAGCACAATCGACATGGCCATCGTCAGCGCGAACTCGCGATAGAACACACCGACGGCACCGGGAACGAACGTGACGGGGATAAACACCGAAGTCATCACGAGCGTAATGGCGATGATCGCGCCGCTGATTTCCGTAATCACTTCTTTCGTCGCGGCGTAGGGCGACAGGTGCTTCTCATGCATTTTGGCGTGGACCGCTTCGACCACCACGATGGCGTCATCCACCACGACCCCGATTGCCAGCACCAGTGCAAAGAGCGTGATCAGGTTGACGGACATCCCGAACATGCTCATGAAAAAGAAAGTTCCGATCAGCGACACGGGCACCGCGAGAGTCGGGATGAGGGTGCTGCGAACGTCGCCGAGGAAGAGAAACACCACCAGAGAAACGAGAATGAACGCCTCAAGCAACGTATGCAGCACCTTCTCAATGGAGGCATCGAGGAAGTTCGACACGTCGTAACTGATCGCGTAGTCCATGCCCGGCGGGAATGATTCGCCCTTGAAGTCCTTGAGCTTCTGCTTGACCTCTTTGATCACCTCAGTCGCGTTGGAGCCGGGAATCTGCTTGAGCACAATCGAGGCGGACGGATAGCCATCGATGTCGGAATAAAGGTCGTAAAACGACGATCCCAGATTGACCTTGGCGACATCTTTCAGTCGCAGGATCTCACCATTCGGGTTCGACCTCAGAATGATCTGCTCATACTGCTCCGGCTTGTTGTAACGGCCGACCCAGGTCAGCACGTATTCGATGGTCTGTGATGTCGTCCCCGTCGCCTGCCCAAGCCGGCCGGGGGAACCGATCATGCTCTGCTCTTTGATCGCTTCCATCACGTCAGCGGACGAGACGTTGTACGCCCGCATACGGTCCAGATCGAGTTCCACCCGCATCGCATACGCACGGTTGCCGAGGATCTGGGCACGACCGACGCCGCGGGTACGCTGCAGTTCGGGCAACAGGTTCGCGCTGACGAAGTTGTAGAGAAAATTCTGATCGACGTTCGGATCTTTGCTGTAAACGTTCACGTACATCAGCATGCTCGTCATGTTCTGCATGACGATGATCCCCTCGCGCTCGACGATCGGCGGGAGCTGGTTCTTGACCATCTGGATGCGGTTGTTGACGTTCAACACGGCCACGTTCGGGTCCGTGCCCGGCTCGAACGTGATCATGATCGCCGCTTCACCCGCGCTGGTGGCGGCCGATGTCATGTACCGCATGTCCGGCACGCCGTTGATCGCCCGTTCGAGAATGACGAGCGTCGAATCGACGAGAATCTTAGCGCTGGAGCCGGGGAACGAGATCGCCACCACCACGCTCGGCGGTGCCACCGAGGGGAACTGCGAAATCGGCAGCGAAATAATCGCCAATCCCCCCATCAGGAGAATCAGCAACGAGATCACAATGGCCAATGCCGGCCGGTGAAGAAATTTTGAGAACATCGGCGGGCCACTTATTCCGCGTGGTATTTCAGATTGCTGAGAACGCTTTCGGGGGCGACGAATTCATATTCGATCTTGTCGCCATCGCGGACCTGCCGGATGCCTTCGAAGACGATCTTGTCGTTCTCGCTGAGGCCGCCCTTGATGACAAAAATGTCGTCCTGTTCGCTCTGCACGGTGATATCGCGCTGGTGCACGATGTTGTCAGCGTCGACAACAAAGGCGTACCGCTTGTCGAGGACCTCGAACGTCGCCCGCTGGGGGATGACCGTGACACCGGCCAGCGTGCGATGAATCAGCACGGTGCCGGTCTGCCCATTTCGCAGGAGGCCTTCCGGGTTCGCAAAGTCCGCGCGAAAGGCGATGTTCCCAGTCGTGTTATTGAAGTCGGCTTCGATGGCACCGATCTTTCCCTTCTGAGGAAAGATGTTGCCATTCGCCAGCTTCAGCTCAATCTGCAGATGGTCCGCGTGCCCACTCTGCTCCTTCACCATTTCCTCATCATCGTCGTCGTCTTTGTCATCGTCATCATCGTCGTCCTTGCGCGACACGTGCGTGGCAGGCTGTGTCTTCTGGTCTTTGTCGAGTTCGGCTTTGTATTCGAGATATCGCTTTTCGGGCACATTGAAGTAGACCCACATCACGCTGTTGTCAGAGAACGTCGTCAGGACGTCGCCTTCTTCAATCAAGCTCCCCAGCTGATTGCGCTGCCGGTCCATGATGCCGTCGAACGGGGCCTTGATGCTGGCAAATCCGAGTTCCGTTCGAGCCAGCGTGACCTTCGCCTCGGCCTTCGCGAGTTCGGCCTTCTTGAGCGCGATCTCCTGCGGGGACACGATCCCCTTCTGATTCAACGTTTCGGCGTTGTTCAGCTCGATGCGGATGCGCTCGGCTTCAGCGATTTCGGAGTCCAGCCGCGCCTGATACAGCGCGGGGACGATCTGGAACATCAGCTCGCCCTTCTTCACCGCCTGCCCTTCATTGACGCGGATCTCCTGCAGATACCCGCCCTCCAGCGCCCGGACTTCGATATGTTTGCACGAATGAATCTGACAGACATACGGTTGAGTGCTGATGACATCCTTCTTCACGGGACTCGTCACCACGATCTTGTGAGCATGATGACCGCCGTCTTCGTGCCCGGCCGAGTGTGATTCCTCACTCGCCTGCTCGTGCGAATCCGCGTTGGTCGCGCATCCAGACAATGAAACGCAACCCAAAGCCGTGAGACCGAGGGCCAGTGTGAAGATCTTCATCGTATTCTTCCGAAGGTCTCGAACAAGCATGCTCGAGCGGACTGGTGTGCGAGGCGCGTATGACGGCGGGCGGGACGCAAGCGGCATGGGCTTTGGTGGTGGGCATCATTGCGGTTCGGCGATCTTCTCCAGAGTATACGACGGAGGTCACCCGAAGGTTGAGCCCGACTCGCAGTGTGACGAATTTGTCAGCCCCCACTTGACGGTTTCGTAATCTCCGCCGTGAAGACTCGCCACCGTCCTGCACACCCGGCGCATCGCGCCGCATCGAAGCACACTGTGAATGATGAACTCAGGTCTCCGGGCGAGACTGCCACAGAGCGGGGCCGGGTTACGGTCCGGAGCGGGAATAGGATCGTGCCTATTCAGATCGAGTGTCGATGTGAGCGCCGGCGACAATTGAGGAGTGGCTTCCAAGCCCAAGCCTGTCGCAAGACGACGATCGGAAGAATCGAACACGCCGCAGGTGACCGCACTCGATTCGTTGCAGCCCTTGGCGTCAGCCATCGCCTCAGAGACAAAACCGATCTTCCATGGCTGCGGAATCAGCCATGGAGAACAACACAATTTGCGAAAGCGGAGAGGGGGGGATTCGAACCCCCGGTGGAGTTTCCCCCACACAGCATTTCCAGTGCTGCACAATCGGCCGCTCTGTCACCTCTCCGTGGCCTGGCGCTCCAGGCGTCGTTGCGCGGACACATCCTGGGTTGACCAAGCTGCGACCGTGGCGAAGTCTACCAGATTGTCCGCTGGGATCAAACCCGGCGAAATGGATCTCGTTTGCAGCCTTCAAATCCTTCCGTGGATGTTTTCGATGAAACTCCGCAGCTTGAAGCTCCAACTTGAGATATGGTGCGAGCCGGGGGACGCCGTCGCTTGCAAAACGCTTGTCATCCACACGAGAATCAGGGCGGATCTATCCTGGAATAAGATTACTCCGGATCGCCCGTCGTTGGTCGGTCATGGGAAAGCGAGCATGCCAAAGAAGCAGAGTCAGATTGCCAGTGTCTTGAAGGAGCATGAAAAAGATCTGCTCACTGACTGGATCGCGGAA
This sequence comes from Planctomycetaceae bacterium, assembly GCA_035686985.1. Classification (GTDB taxonomy): domain Bacteria; phylum Planctomycetota; class Planctomycetia; order Planctomycetales; family Planctomycetaceae; genus DSVQ01. Next base: position 4,578 of record DASRYX010000557.1, read on the forward strand.
CTTAAATCGGCCGGGGCCGGTTCCCAGGATCGCATTTCCGATGCGGAGCTGCAGCAGCAGGCGAAGGAGTTCCTGAAGGCCATGCAGGAAGCGTCGCAGTCGGGCAATCTCGCGGATATCGGTCGTCCGGAATGGAGCCGGGTCCTGCAGCTGCTCGAAGAGATTTCCCGTACGCGGGCGCTCCAGGGGTTCAGTTCGTCGCAGACGGCGACGTTCATC
>DASRYX010000558.1:0-12500 GCA_035686985.1 Planctomycetaceae bacterium
GTAGCGGTTCGCTCCGACCCGGGATGCGAAGCTAGCCGCGCGGGTGGCAGCGCTCGTGAACCGCCTTAATGCGACTGTGGTCGACCTGTGTGTAGATTTGCGTCGTGCGGATGCTGGCGTGACCGAGCAGTTCCTGCAGCGCGCGGATCTCGGCTCCGCCGGCGAGCATGTGCGTGGCGAAACTGTGCCGGAGCGTGTGCGGGCTGACCTCCGCGCTCGCGCCGATCCGCGCGGCATAACGTTTGACCAGTTTCCAGACCGTGATCCGGGACAACGGTTTTCCACGGCGTGACACGAGCAACGGTGCCGAGGGATCATTCACCCCGACGGTCATCCGTTCATGCTGCAGATAGGCCTCGAGTGCCGCCCGCGCGACGGGGTTGAGCGACACCATCCGCTCTTTGTTTCCTTTCCCGCGGCACCGGCAGTAGCCTTCCTCGATGAAGACATCCCGCAGCGTCAGTCCGCAGATTTCCGATGCCCGGCAACCGGTCGCATACAACAGCGCGAGGAGCGCCCGATCCCGGCGCGGCCACGCATCGTGGTTCGACGGCGACGCGAGCAGCTCATCGACTTTATCCGGGCTGAGTACCTTCGGCAGGTATTGCCACAGCTTCGGCGAGTTGACGAGGTCTACGACACTGGCTTCGATCACGCCTTCCAGCATCAGGAACCGGAAGAACATTTTGATCGACACCAGATTCCGCGCGATGGACGTCGCTGCCAGCCCGCGTTCATGCAGCGATTGCAGATAATCGGTGAACAACGCCACCGTCAGCTCGCGGAAGCTGCTCGGACCGTGCTGGCTGTACCACTCGCAGAAGTTGGTGAGATCACGCGAGTACGCGGCGACCGTGTTATCCGCAAGCCCGCATTCCGCCCGCAGATATTGCGCGAACGACGCCACAAATTGGCCCGGATCCATCGGCGCTTTCGGCCCGGCAGCCCCAGCCGTGACCGGTCGTCGACGCGGCGGCATGTTTTCGATCCTCAAGTAGCGCGGTTCCGCTGCGCATCGGTTAATGCGGCAGCGAATCTTGAGGAGACTTCGGCATTCCTACATCAATTCTTTCAACCGCACCGGGCGAGCGTCGCGTTGATTCGTTCCACGCAGGTCTCACGACCGAGCAGGGCCAGCGTTTCGAACAGTCCCGCACCGACGGCTTTCCCTGTCACTGCGATCCGCAGCGCGTGCACGATCTGTCCGATCTTGATCCCTTCCGCGACGACGAAATCGTGCACGGTTTTGTCGAGCGTCGGGGCGTCAAACGGTTCGGCGACAGTGATCAACTCCGCGACCTTCTTGAGCAGGCCGGGCGCTTCGGTCGCGGTGACCAATCGCTGCTGGAAGGCCTTTTCGTCATACGTCAGCGCCGCTCCGGCAGGCAGGAAGAACTCGGGGTAATCGAGAATGTCGCTGAACACCCGCAGGCGCTCGCCGAGCATCGTGATCAGACGGCCGAGGTACTGGCGATCAATCGGCGTGTTTGTCACGGCGACTTCCTGACGGCGTTGCAGATACTTATCGCAACCCGCGATTTTTTCCTCGAGCGGCAACTGGTTCATCCAGTACGCCTGATAGCTCTGCAGCTTTTCCGGATCGAAGCCCGCCGGGGCTTTGACGATGCGGTCGAGCGTGAAGTTCTGAATGACCGTGTCGAGTGACAGGTGTTCCGTTTTATCGTCGAGCGACCAGCCGAGCCGTGACAGCGCATTGAGAATCCCCGCGGGCAGGTAGCCAAGGCGTTCGTAATACTCGACCATCACCGGGTTCAGCGTCGACGAATCCCCCCAGCCGAGTTGCGGCAGAATTTCATCCGCGCGGTCAAACATCTTCTTCAGTGCGGGACTGTTCTTGAGCTTCTGCAGATCGCGTTTGCTGAGTTTCTTGTTCGATCCCGGAGCCGTGATAAAGGGAATGTGCGCGAACACCGGCCGCGGGTTGCCGAGCGCATCGTGCAACAACGCCTGGACCGCCGTGTTGGTGAGATGTTCTTCCGCGCGGATGATGTGCGTGATCTGCATCTGCGCGTCATCCACGACAGTCGCAAAGTTGTAGAGAAAGCTGCCGTCGCTGCGCATCAGCACGGGATCGGGCATCAGCGCACAGTCCCATTCCACATGCCCGCGCACGGCGTCATCCACCGCGACTTTCTTGTCGCGTGGCACCAGCAGTCGCACGACCGACGGCTTCCCCTGTCCCGTCAAATCCGCCTGCTGCTGCGGCGACAGTTCGAGTGAACGCCGGATGGTGACATAGTTCTGCTTGGCGGCCTCCGCGGCTTGCCGATCCGCGGCGATCTGTTCCGGCGTGTCAAAATCGCGGTAGGCAAAACCGGCCGCGAGGAGCTTTTCCACCGCGTCCTTGTAAAGATGTGAGCGTTGGGACTGATAATACGGACCAAACGGGCCGCCGATGTCAGGGCCTTCATCCCAGTTCAGACCGAGCCAGCGGAACGCGCGGAAGATCGGTTCGAGGGCCTCTTCGACGTGGCGTTGCTGATCGGTATCGTCGATCCGCAGAATGAACGTCCCGGCATTGTGTCGGGCCCACAGCCAGCAGAACAACGCCGTCCGCATGCCGCCGATGTGCATGTAACCAGTGGGACTGGGGGCAAACCGCGTGCGGACGGGAACAGTCATGGGGCGAGTTTTCGTGTAACGGGAAGCGTCGTCACAGCACAATTGCCGGTCAGGAATGATAACCTAAGCCGCAGGCGAAGCCCAATTGCCGAGCCAGAACCATAAGAGTCTTAACGATCACGACTTAGAAACATTTCCCAAAGTTTTGACGCTGTTCCTATTTCCGGTCAAATAATTCTCACCCGGCGATCATCCTAAGTAATGTCGACGGTGAGGGTGATTCGGTGCTCGCAGCATGATGGAGTCGGAGGATTCGACGGAAACCGAGTCCGCATCAGGGGATGCAACCCAGAATTGCGGTAGCGGAACTTCGTCGGCCGAACGACTGGCTCCGGAACTGGTGCGGGAACTGTATCACCAGCACGCGGCGGAGATGCTGGCGTTTCTGCAGGGCGTCTTGCGGGACGGCGACCGAGCCCGTGAAGCCTTGCAGAACACGTTCCAGCGAATGCTGGAATCGGGACATACCGCACGGCTGGATTCGATCCGCGGGTGGTTGTTTCGGGTCGCCTTTAACGAGGCGATGGCCCTGCGGCGGCGGCAATCGGCTCGCGATCGCACGCTGCAACGGTTTGTCAGCACTCAACCGCCGACCGAAATCGAAACACAGTTACCGGAAACCGAAATCATCCGGGCGGAAGATGTCGCCCGGTTGAAAGAGGCCCTGAAACAGCTGCCGGCCGATCAGCGCGAAGTGGTTGAACGGCGGATGCATCGTGATGTAACGTTTGCCCAGATCGCCGCTGACCTGAAAGTCCCGTTGGGAACCGTGCTGACCCGCATGCGGTTGGCGTTGCAGAAACTGCAGAAGACGCTCGGCCGGCCCCCTTCAAAGGATTGAGTTTTTCCATGTCTCCGACGCCCGCAAATCTCACAGACGATCCCGGCATGGAAGCGGATCCCCGTTTTCTGCAAGCCGTGCAGTTTGTTCTGGGCGATTTGTCCGCGCACGAGCAGGCCGCGTTTGAAGCGGCGCTCATTGATGATCTTGGGCTCTGCGAACTGGTCGCCCAGGCCACCCGCCTGACACACGGCGTGCAGTTGGCCCTCGCCGAGTCCGACACGCCAGTCGTGCCGGCCACTCCGACCGACGTGCGACGCGATCGCTGGCTGGTCGCTGCGGTCGCCACCCTTGCCACGGGCGTTGCCGCAGGATTCTTCACCACACTGACCGCCCCGTCCACCCCGGCGTCGACCCAGGCTGCCGCGCGGCTGGTCTCACTGTGGCGCGACGCCGGTCGCATCCATTCAGTCGCCGCCTTGTCCGAGACGACCGTTGATGCCGAAGTGCGGGATACCACCGGCGACGATCGTGTTCCAAACTGGATGCTCGCAGCGGTCTCGCTGGAGAATCGCCCCAGCCGCCCGCCCCTGCCGGGCAATTCGCCGGCCGAACCGTGGGATGATAACTGATGTTGTTCTTTCGCGCCCTGACGATGACGCTGCTGATCCTGATCGCCACCGCGATCTTTGTTGGACGATCCTCCGCCGAAACGACGCCGTCCGTGTCCGGTAAAGCCGAAGCCGCGGCGATGGAGTTCGCGCGGACGCATCACCCGGAACTGGCGAGTCTGCTCGAGCAACTCAAAACGAACGCGCCGTCGGAATACCGTTCGGCGATTCTCGACATCGACAAGGCCCGGGAACGCCTGGAAAAGTCACGCGAAAAGACCCCCGAGCGGGCCGCGATTGAACTCGCCGAGTGGAAGGTGAATTCGCGCATCCGGCTGCTGGTGGCGCGGATGTCGATGGGCGGTGACTCCTCGCTGGAAGCCGATCTCAAAGCCGCGCTGCGTGAACGAGCCGACCTGCGGGTGCAGCTACTCACCGACGAACGGGACCGCTTGCGTCGGCGGCTCGACAAACTCGACGATACAATCGCCGATCACCAGCGCCGCGCGTCCGACCAGGTGGAAAAAGAATTCGTGGGTCTGAAACGCAACGCCACCGCCGCGGAGGCACCGAAGCCAGTCAAGCCGGCGGACGCCAAGCCCTCGGAAAAGAACCGGTCGGAAACGAAAAAGCCCGACGTGAAAAAATCGGAAGCGAAGAAGCCGGAGAAGAAGCCCGAACAGAAGGCGTCCTCCGAATCCAAACCGGGCAAGCCGGACGGCAAACCCGCGCCAGACAAAACAGAGAAGACAAAGCCCGAAAAACCGAAGTCAAAATCATAACTCTCCCCGGCGTCGCCGACCGGTGACGCGATTGGACCGCTCAGCGCAATGCTGACCGGCATCAAAAGGATTGGCGAATGAACATCTTGAGAACAGGCTCGATCTGGGGATTCCTGGTCCTGTCCGCGCTCGCTCTCCCGGCCGAGGAAATCCGGCGGATCGATCAGCGTTACGGCGATGACGCGGTCACCGAATCACCCGATTTCCGCATGCATATCGTTCCACTGATGAGCCGCTTGGGTTGCAACGGCCGCGCGTGCCACGGTTCGTTCCAGGGCCAGGGCGGCTTTCGCCTGTCCCTCTTCGGGTATGACTTCAAATCCGACCATCAGAACCTGATGGAAGGCGATGAGCCGCGCGTCCAGCCGGGCAAACCGGCGGAGAGCCTCGCGATGCGCAAGGCGCTCACCGAGGAACCCCACGAAGGGGGCAAGCGATTTGACACAGGGACCTGGCAGCATCGCGTCTTCGCCAAGTGGATCAAAGACGGTGCGAAGCCGATGCCCGCCGACGCCGTCGATTTCGTCCGGCTCGACGTCACGCCCGCGGAAATGGTCGCGACGAAAAAAGGCGACACCTGGCAGCTCAAAGCGGTGGCGGTCTGGTCCGATGGATCCAGCGAAGACGTCACTCCGCTGTGCCGGTTCCAGAGCAACAACGACCAAGTCGCGACGATCACCGAACATGGTCTCGTCACCGCTCAAGGCCCCGGCGATACGCATGTCGTGGCGTTCTACGACAACGGTGTGGTTCCGGTGCCGGTGATGCATCCGGTGTCGCAGCTTGTCGGGCCGCAGTACCCGAAGGCCGACACGCCGACGAAGATCGATCAGCTCGTCGTGAACAAGCTGCAGAAGCTCGGCATCGTCCAGGCCGAGACCTGCACCGACGCGGAATTCCTGCGTCGCGTCTCGCTCGACATCGCCGGTACCCTGCCGACCGCGGCGGAAGTGGAAGCGTTCCTCGCCGATTCCTCATCCGACAAGCGGGCGAAAAAGATCGACGAACTCCTCGAACGCCCGGCGTACGCCGCGTGGTGGGCGACAAAGTTCAACGACTGGATGGGCAACAACGCTCGGTACGTCGGCAACAACAACGGCGTCGATCGCCGGGAACTCGCCGCGACGCAATGGTATGAGTGGACTCGTCGCAAGGTCGCGGACAACATCCCCTACGACAAGATGATTGAAGGTGTTGTGCTTGCGAAAAGCCGTGCTGAGGATGAAACCTACGAACAATTCTGCGAACGGATGAGCAGCTACTATCGCAAAGGCAGCGATCGAAACCTCGGTGAACACTCGCAGATGCCGTATTACTGGACTCGCAGCAACCAGAACTCTCCGGAAGAACGCGCGCTTTCCTTTGCGTACACCTTCCTAGGAGTGCGCATCCAGTGCGCTCAATGTCACAAACACCCCTTCGATCAATGGACGAAGGACGATTTTGATCGCTTCAAGGGTTTCTTTGGCCGTATCAAGTACGGCCCGAATGGGCCTTCGAAGAAAGATTACCAGGAGATGCTGGCCAAGCTGGAAATTGAAACGAACAAGAAGAACGGCAACGACATTTCCAAGATGATGGCGATCAAAATCAACGAGGGAAAGGTCGCTCCGTTCCAGGAAGTCTATATCGAAGAGGTGAAGACCCCGCGACCGGACAACAAGAAGAACAGCGACAAGGGCAAGCGTCCCCAAGTCGTTCAGGGTCGCACGGCGAAAGTTCTCGGCGGCGATGAAGTTGTCGTGGCCGAAATGCCTGATCCCCGTACCGCGCTGATGGACTGGATGCGCGACGAGAAGAATCCGTACTTCACGAAGGCGATCGTCAATCGCGTGTGGGCCGGTTACTTCCATCGCGGGATCGTCGAACCGACGGATGATCTCAGCCTTGCGAATCCGCCGAGCAACGAAGAACTGTTCGACTACCTCGCCGAAGGCTTCCGCGAACACAACTACGATCTGAAATGGCTGCATCGCGAAATCTGCAACAGCCGCACGTATCAGCTCAGTTGGAAGGCGAACGACACCAACCGGCTCGACGAACGCAACTTCAGCCGCGCCGTGCCGCGACGCATTCCCGCCGAAGTGGCGTATGACTCGGTCCGCATCGCGACCACCAGCGATCAGGAAGCTGCCAAGCTCGTCGCGTCCGCAGACGGACGGGCCATCTCCGAGGCCATTGTCACCACGCAAGGCAACGGACGCGGCAAAGCGGGGTACGCGCTCACCGTCTTCGGCCGCTCGATCCGCGAAAGCAACTGTGATTGCGATCGCTCGGAAGAAGCGAGCCTGCTGCAAACCGTCTACCTGCAGAACGATCAGGAGCTCCTCGATCAGCTTCAACGTAAAGGAAGCTGGGTCGATCAGGTCGTGAAGACCATCAAGGGACCGAGCGAAGAGGAAACTGTCGTCGGCAAGCGGAAACGGGCCTCACGCGATGTCGACCAGCTCAAGGCGGCACTCAAGAAAGCGGAATCCGCGGACAACGAGAACCGGATTGAGAAAATCAAAAAGGAACTCGCCGCGGCGGAAGAACGGGCCGCGAAGCTGCGGGAAGTGGCCGAGGACGCCCCGCTCAAGCCGATGGACACCACCGAGATCGTCCGGCAGGCGTATCTCCGCACGGTGAATCGGCTCCCGACCGCCGAGGAAGCGAAGCGGGCGGAAGCCTATTTTGCAGAAACCGGCGACATCGCGATCGGCACCCGCGACCTGCTGTGGGCGCTGCTCAACACGAAAGAGTTCGTGGTCAATCACTGATTTTGCTTCCAACCGAACGGTTCCGGTGAGCCGCTCGCTGAAAACACCCCTGTTCTGAAAGGACGATTCCATGGCCAGTTCCCGCACCTGTGACGGCGTCCAGCGCCGCGATTTTCTAAAAGCGGGTGTCCTCGGCGGCACGGCGCTCTCCCTGTCGAGCTATCTGCGGATCGCCGCCGCCGGTGAAGTCGGCAAGGCACGCGCTACCTCGGCGATCTTCATCAATCTCGCCGGCGGTCCGACCCACATGGACACGTTCGACCTCAAGCCGAACGCTCCGTCCGAATATCGTGGCGAGTTCAACCCGATTCAGACCAACGTCTCGGGCATCGAAATCTCCGAGCATCTGCCGAAGCTCGCGCAGGTGATGGACAAGTTCACGATTCTCCGCGGCATCACCCACACGCTCGCGGCGCACGAACTCGGATCGCAGTACGTGAACACCGGCAACCGGCCGATTCCGTCCCTGGAGTTCCCGGGTTACGGCGCGGTGGTGACGAAGGAACTCGGCGGACCCGAAAATCTGCCGCCGAACGTTTCGGTGCCGAACAGTGCGCAGAAGCCGGGTTACCTCGGCGTGCGTTATGCCGCGCTCAACACCGGTGCGACGCCGCAGGCGGGAAAGCCGTTCAGCGTCCGTGGCGTTTCGCTGCAGAATGGGCTGACGGTCAACGAAGTCGAACGCCGTTCCAATCTGCTGAACGATCTCGATGTCGCCTTCAAGGGCTTCGAAAAGGACAACCAGCTGCTCGACGGTCTCGACCGGTTCAGCGAGCAGGCCTATTCGATGATTACCTCGAAGCGCGCTCGCGAGGCGTTTGACGTGAGCCAGGAATCGCCGTCGTTCTCGGAGCAGTTCGGAACCACGCCGTTCGGTCAAAGCTGCCTGCTCGCCTCGCGGCTGGTGGAATCGGGCGTCCGCTTTGTCACCATTTCTTATGGCGGCTGGGACACCCACAACAACAACTGGCAGGTCCTTAAAGATCAGCGGCTGCCGCCGTTCGATCAAGGCCTGTCCGCGCTCTTCCGCGGATTGGAACAGAAGGGCCTGTTGTCTTCCACAGCGGTCTTCGTCACCGGCGAATTCGGTCGCACGCCGAAGATCAATACCACGCGCAACGGCCGCGATCACTATGCCCGCGCGATGTTCATGCTGATGGCCGGCGGCGGGATCAAGCCCGGCCAGGTGATTGGTGAAACTGACGAAAAGGCGCTCGGCCCGATCACCGAAGCATACTCGCCCGCCGATGTCGCCGCGTCGTTCTTTACGAACCTCGGCATCGACCCGAAGAAGGAATACCACACCGGCACCGGCCGCCCGGTGATGATCGTGCGGGACGGCAACGTCATTCCGCAATTGTTTGCCTGATTACTCAAGTGCGGGCCAACGCACGGGAACCGCAGGCGATCCACGTGGTCGTCTGCGGTTTTTTATCGCCCATTCATGTCTCCTTCTGAAAGGACGCTCCATGTCGCTCCGTTCTCCGCTGCTGTCGCTCGCCGTGTTGTTCTGTGCTGGTCTCACCGTTGCAGCCCAGGAGATACAGAAAGAGAAGAAGAAGCCCAATGCGTCCGGCGAAAACGCCCAGGTGTTTCAGTTGCCGAAAGAGATCACGCTGACGGCGGAGCAGCAGGCGAAGATGGACACGCTCAAGAAGGAATTCGGGCCGAAGATTGCGGAGCTGCAGAAGAAGTCGAACGAGATTCTGACGAAGGAACAGCGCGAGGCCCGCAAAGCCGCTGCGGACAAAGCCAAGGCGGACGGTCTGAAAGGCAAGGCGATGCAGGACGCCGTCAACGCGGCCGTGAATGCCACGCCCGAACAGAAGGAAAAACTTGCGGCCGTGAAGAAAGAGCTCGATCCGCTGATCACCGAAGTGAAGAAGCAGATCGAGAATTTTCTCACCGAAGACCAGAGGGCGAAGTTGCCCAAACCGGGGAAGAAGAAAGCCGCGTAGAGAGCACTCGGTCAACTAACATGGGGCGCGAAACCGCGAAGCGTCGATCCACGCTGTGCGGTTTCGCGCTCCGATTCATTTTCACTCACGCTCTCAATCGCGGCGTTTGACCAGTCGCCCGTGAATCACCAGCGCCAGCAGCAGCACGACGCCCAGCAGAAACGGGCGCAGCAGATCAAACTGCGTGACCCAGCTCGCTTTCAACCAAGCGGTTTTCCACTCTGTCGGAATCGGCCACGATTTCACCAGCCGCTCGACGTTCGTGAGGTTCAATCCCACCTTCAGCGTCGTGAAGGTCAGCACGCCGATGACCGTTCGACCGATGCTTCCTTCACCACCGAACAGGCTGGTACCACCCAGCACAACACACGCCACCGCATCGAGCAGTAGTTCCGCGTTCTGGTCCAGGCTCACGCTGTTCAGCCGGCCCGCGTTGACCAGCCCGGCAAGTGCGGCGGTGAGCCCGCACAGGGAGAGGCAGGCCACCACAATGCGGTCGGTGCGCACTCCCGCCAGCCGGGCGGCATCGCGATTCCCGCCGGTCATGTAAACGTAGCGGCCAAACCGGGTGTGCTGCAGGACCAGATGGGCGATCACCATTACAAACGCCGCCAGCACGGCACTCCGCGGCAGTCGGAAGTCGCCGAGAAGTTTCCAGGCATCGTTGCCCAGTCTCGTGAGGACCGTCGGCACGGCGAACTTTTCACTGCGGGTAAGAAACCGCGCCAAACCGAGCGTGATGTTCATCATGGCCAGAGTGATGATAAAGCTCGGCAGACCCGATGAGACGGTGAGCTTCCCCGATAGCCATCCGGTGATGATCGCCACCATTAGCGGAATCGCGATCACCATGATCGTTGTGCCGATGCTGACCGTCGCACCGCTGGCCCCTTTCGGACCGGCAGCCCATGGTTGTTCCCAGAGCACACCGCACAAGCATGCCGACATCAGCGCTACCATCCCGACGGAGAGATCGATCTCGGCGCATAGCAGTACGAAGGTTAATCCCGTCGCCGCAATCGCCAGCACCGCCCCCTGCTGCAGGATCAGCGACAACGTCCCGAGGCTGAAAAAGCCGTCGACGATGGCCCCGAACGTGATGACAATCAGCGCAAGACTGATCGTCGGAGCGAGATCACCCCAGTCAACGCGGCGCGGCGGAGAGGCCAGTTTCGCGGTCGGTTCAGCAGCGGCCATTAGGAGACACCTCGGTCAAAGCTTCACTCTGCGGCGTGCATCAGATCGTGTTTGGTGACTTTCTCGCCCGCGAATTCTTTATGCATCCGGCCGCGGCGAAACGTGATGATGCGGTCGGCATACGCGAGCAGCAATTCCGGCTCGGTGGATGCCAGGATGACCGCCACACCCGCGGCCTGCTGCTCTTTCACCAGCTGCATGACTTCCGACTTTGCGTGCACGTCCATCCCGCGCGTCGGTTCTTCCAAGAGCAGCACTTTGATCGGCCCCAGTAGCCACTTCGCGAAGACGACCTTCTGCTGATTGCCGCCGGAAAGGAGCCCGGCGAGCTTTCGCGGATCCGGCGGACGACAACCGACGCGTTCCAGCACCGGCCGGGCCACCGCGTCTTCTCGCGGGCGGGTCAGCCAGTTGCCCATCGTCCGCTTCAAATGGGCCAGAGTCACATTGTGAGCAATCGGTGCGCGACGCGTCACCGTGCGTCCGCGATCCGCCGCGACAAAGACCACGCCCCGGCTCACGGCCGTGGTCACGTTCTCGGTGGGCAACGGCCGTTCATCGACCACGATGGTGCCGCTGTCGACCGGTGCGGCCCCGGCGAGGGCCTGCACGAGTTCCTGATGCCCCGCCCCGACGAAACCATACAGCCCCAGACATTCCCCCGCTCGAACGGTCAACGAAACATCCTCAAACACCGCGGCGTGGGTGAGTTTCTTCGTCGCCAGTCGAACCGGCTTCTCGGACGCGGGCGGCAACATCGCTTCCACCGTCTCCTGACCGGCGGCGTCGGCCTGGCGTCCCACCATCTGATCGAGCATGGATTTTCGCGTGAACGACGCCGTTGCACCCGCTGAGACGTTTTGGCCGTCGCGCAAGACGGTGACTCGATCACAGATGGCGAGCACGTCTTCGAGAAAATGCGTGATGAAGATCTGTGCGACGCCCCGGTCGCGCAGACGCCGCATGACCGAGAACAACCGCTGGGCTTCGGGCGGACTGAGCGCGCTCGTCGGCTCGTCGAGGATTAGGATCTTCGCGCCGCTGTTAAGTCCGCGGGCAATCTCGACCAGTTGCCGCACGACCAGCGGGTTCTCGCGCAAGGGACGGCGAACATCGACATGAACATCGAGCTGCGCGAGTTCTTCGGTGGCCCGTTGCCGCATCGTTTTCCAGTCGACGGTTCCCCATCGAGTGAGCGGTTGTCGTCCGAGAAACAGATTCTCGGCGACCGACAATTGCCCGATGCCGGACATCTCCTGATACACCATCGCGATGCCATGCGAGAGTGCGACACGTGGCGAGCTCAACTTCACGGGTTGCCCATCGAGCTGAATCGCACCTTCATAATGCGGCACGGCCCCGGCGAGCACTTTCATCAGCGTGCTTTTGCCCGCACCATTACAGCCAACGAGACCATGCACCTCGCCCGGCGCGAGATCAAAGTGGACATTCTCCAACGCCGGCACGCCGCCAAAGCGGACGGTAATCTGCTCGGCGGTGAGGAGCGCGGGCGATGACATGTGCAGAGTTTCAAGACGGAGGAGAAGAACCCGGCGTTCGCGCTCCGGGCTTGTGGAGAATGTCACACGAGGCAGTGCGCGTCGTCGGCGAGGTAGTACATCGCGTCGAGGGCGTTCTTATTATCGAGCGTGACCAGCGGGCCCGGGGTGATGATTTCCAGCGGCACCTTGTCGACCGCTTCCTTGTTCCGCACGATGAACTGGCCGATAGTGAGCGCCGTGCGGTGGATGCGGCAGACCGGATTGACC